>JAJZQK010000713.1 GCA_021847625.1 Chloroflexota bacterium | reverse complement strand
GATGAAGTTGCCCACGCCGCGAGCCCTCTTGACCAGCGCTTTCATAATGTGCTCCCTCCTGCCCAACGGCCACGCCATTGGCAACCTAGCCTCGACTTGCACCCCGCGACCGCCCGTGGTAGCCTGCGCCTAGGCGGCGCCCCGAACGGTGCCTAATCGTAAGCGGACGAGGTGAAAGACCTTGCAGATACTGGAGATCAAGAACACCCTCGACGGCCGGCGCAAGGAGTTCCCCTGCGACCTTTGTTGGCGCGAAGCTGACCACGCGGTCATCCTCTACCAACTGAAACGCGACGTCGTGCTCGACGGCATCCTGATGCCGGCGGGCACCTTCTCCTTCGGCCACTACTGGCGCGACCGCGGTTTCAACGTCTACCACTGGCTGTACGCCTCGGAGCAGACGGCGGCCTACTACTACAATCTGGCCGATCGCACGACCATCGGCGAGAGCACCGTCGAGTGGCGCGACCTGACCGTCGACGTGATGGTCACGCCCGACGGAAGCGTTCGCGTGCTGGACGAAGACGAGCTCCCGCCCGACCTCGACCAGGCCTTGCGTGAGGCCATCGACACGACGGTTGCCTATCTGCGCGAGCACCACGCCGAGATCGAGGCCCAGATCGAGCGGGAGTCACGCCGCTGCCTAGCCGCCCGTGGTTTGCCCGACCGGAGCCAGGCCTAAAGCGCAAGGTCTAACGAGCCGCCGGCGTGCGCTCCCCCTCAGGTACGGCAGTGGCCGGCTTCAGGGAGCCGTTGGACTTCGTGATTAGTAGCGCGAGGACGCCCGCCGCCCCGGCGACGAAGGCCAGGCCGACGAACGTGGGGTCGGCGCCAATCCGGTCCATCAGGCTGCCGATGAGCGGGGCTGCGACCGCGGAGGTCTCCTGGCTGAGGAAGAAGTAGACCCCCAGGGCCGTGCCCCGCTGGGCCACCGGCACGACGTCGGCTATGACCGACTCCATCACCGGCATGCGGGCGCTCAAGATCAGGCCGTACAGCACGACCAGCGCCAGCATCGGCACGCCGAACGGCACGATCGTGAAGAGGTACAGGAGAGGCCCCGCCAAGAGAAGGGTGGCCGTGATGACAGGCGCCCTCCCCAGCTTGTCCGACAACGCTCCCCCTAGAGGCGCCCCCACGACGCCACCCCCGGCGATCAGGCCGGCCATCAGGCCCGCCACTTCCGGGCTGACGTGATGCTTGTCGACCAGATACACCGGGAAGAACGACGACACCGAGAGACTGAGCATCGACGCCACCATGGCGATGATCACGAGCAGGCCGATCACTCGCGCGATCTCCCGTATGGGCAGCCGCTCTCCACCAGCCTTGGCGGCGGCCCTGATGTGGGCCTCTTCCTGACGTCGGGTGGCCGTCAGGATCAGGAAGCCGGCCAAGAGGGGGGCGATGCCAAGCCCGATGTAGGCAGCCCGCCAGTCGTTGAAGAGATAGGCGATCGAAACGGCCAGCACGGGCGTGATCAAGAGGCTGCCGCTGCCGCCAATCGTGTGCATGCCTAGCGAACGGCCCAGGATGTTCTTCTTGAAGGTAAGAGAGAGGAAGGCAGAGGCGGGGGCGTGATAGGTCGAGCCGAAGAGGCCGATGGCGATCAACATCACCGCCAACTGCCAGTAGGAGTCCACGAAGCCCATCAGCAGCCCACAGGCGCCGATGCCGAACAGCCCGATTGAGATCAGCAGGCGGCGGCCAACCCGGTTGGCGAGAGCGGCGGCGGGAATCTGCATCACGCCGTAGGTGAGCGTATAGGCCGCGACCAGCACGCCCACGGCCGAGTAGTCGAGGTCCCATTGCACGCGCAGCTGCGGCAGCAGCGGCGTCAGCGCTCCCGTGACTATGTGGTGGCTGAAATGGGAGAGCATGAAGATGGGCAGGATGGGACCGGCGATCCACAGCGCCCCCCGTGTCCGGCTGAAGAGGCTCATGTCTCCTCCTCCTCTGGCAATCGGTAGATTGGCTCGCGTTAGGGTGACTCAGCGTGATCTAGACGTCCGGGCCCCGGCGCCGGCGGCGAATGGCGGCGACCCCCAACCCAGCCGCGCCCACCCCGACGGCGGCGAGGGCCAGGCCGACCTCCGGACCCAAGGCCAACCCAGGCGGATTACCCGGCTCTGCCGCCGACCCCTCGACTGCCGTCGGCGTGGACGTTGCCGTCGGCTCACTCGTCAGCCCCGGCGTTGGCGTCGCCGTCGCACTGACGGTTGCCGTGGGCGAGGGTGACGGTGTATGGGTCGGCGCCGGAGTCGGCGTGCTCGTCGCCGTAGCCTCGGCTGTTGGCGACGCCGTCGGCGAAGCGCCAGCAACTGTCGCGGTCGGCGTGCTCTCCGCGGGCGTGGCCGTGGCCTGGTATTCAGGATAAGAGAAGTACTCCGCCGCCAGGCGGCGGAAAGGCTCGCCTCCCGGCAATGCCAGCACGCCGAGGAGGTCGCGCCCGGTGGCAAAGCGTCCGCTGAAGCGGACCACGTAGCCGCGCAGCGCGGCCAGGTAAGCCTCGTCGCCCATCATCTGCCGGGCTGCTTCGAGGAACGCCGCCCCCTTGCGATAGACCATGGCGAAGTAGTGCCCTTCGTCAGAGTAGTCGTAGATAGAAGTGTTGACCGGCATGTCCGGCCAGATG
>JAJZQK010000712.1 GCA_021847625.1 Chloroflexota bacterium | reverse complement strand
GCCCTGGCTCACTTCGTGGTGGGGCGCATCTCTGCCCCTACGTCAGGTACCGCCGTGGACAAGCGGCCCTGGTCGCTGGATCTATGTTTAGGATCGCAGGCATGCCAGGATTCGTAGACGAAGCCCAAGTACACGTCAAAGCTGGAGACGGGGGTGCCGGCTCAGTGTCGTTTCGCCGGGAAGCCCACGTTGCAAAGGGTGGCCCTGACGGCGGCGACGGTGGGAACGGCGGCGACGTATGGCTGGTGGCCACCGGAGATCGGGCATCTCTCCTGGCGTTCAAGGATCACCCCCATCGCCGTGCGGGCGATGGGCGCCACGGCCAGGGTAAGCAGCGCCACGGGGCCAGAGGCGAAGATCTGGAGGTTCCGGTCCCGGCGGGAACGATCGTGAGGGCACCGGACGGGTCGATCCTCGTGGATCTCGTGGAGGCCGGCCATCGTTGGATGGCGGCTCGCGGCGGGCGAGGCGGGCGCGGCAACGCGCGTTTCCTGTCTAACCGCCGCCGGGCACCGGCATTTGCCGAGCAGGGCGAGCCAGGCGGGGAGTGCTGGTACAACCTGGAGTTGAAGCTGCTGGCTGACGTAGCTCTGGTCGGGTTTCCCAACGCTGGCAAGTCCACGCTGATCTCACGAGTGTCGGCGGCGCGCCCGAAGATCGGGGACTATCCGTTCACTACCCTGGTGCCGAACCTGGGGGTGGTGCGTCTGGGCTCTCCTGGCAATGAGACGGAGTTCGTGCTTGCCGACGTGCCGGGTCTGGTTGAGGGTGCTTCGGAGGGCAGGGGACTGGGTCACCGTTTCCTCCGCCACGTCGAGAGGGCGCGTGTGATCGTGGTGCTGGTCGATCTGGGACCGTCAGCCGAGCGGCATCCCTCCGGGCAGGTTGCCGTCTTGATGGAGGAGCTGCGACGCTACCAACCTGAGCTCGTTGACCGGCCTCGGCTGGTCGTAGGCTCGAAGGCGGATCTAGCCGGTGGTGGAGGTGGAGACCCGGGCTTTCATCCAGATCTGGTGATATCTGCCGTCACAGGCGAGGGGATCCCCATGCTGATTGGCAAGATGGCCCGTTTGGTGGTGGATGCGCGCGCTGTTGGAAGGGTGGAACCGATGAACACCGTGGTCCACCGTCCGATCGCCGAAGAGGTGGAGATCACCCGTAACGATGACGGATCGTTTGTAGTAGGTGGGCGCCCGGCCCTGCGAGCTGTGGCACTGAACGATCTAACCGACTCCCAGGCTACCGAGTACGTCCAGGACCGCCTAAGGCGTCTCGGGGTCGAGCGGATGCTCGTGCGCGCCGGAGCGCGTGACGGCGATGTGGTGCATCTAGGCCAGCTCACCTTTACCTACCACCGCGACCAGCAGGGGCTCGGTGTTCCAGATGTCGCGTCCAGAGAGGTGCTCGGCATGCAAGGCGGCACCTCACGCGCCGCGAGCCGGCGCCTTACCCGTCGCGAGAGGTCGGGTAAGACGGGTACCGGAGGAGCCGCAGGTGGAGCGGCGGGAGTCCCATCGCGCGACGGCCCTGGCCGCGGGAGCACGCGGTGAGCCGCCCGGAAAGCAGGGGCGGACAGGGCCGCCTCTCCGCACACGCGCTGCCAGAGCATGGCTACGGTGAGGCTGCCGTTGTGCCGCGTACCGTCGTGGCGAAGATCGGCTCCTCCTCGGTCACAACAGCGGGAGGGGAAGTGGACTCCGACGCGGTGGACAAGCTCTGTGAAGAGGTGTCGAACCTCGTGTCGCAGGGCCACTCCGTCGTGGTGGTGAGCTCCGGTGCCATTGCCGCGGGCTGGTCGGCGATGGGGGGCGGTCCGAGGCCGACGGATGCTGTCACGTTGCAGGCCGTCTCGGCTGTCGGGCAGCACCGGCTGATGCGGGTCTACGACGACTCCTTTTCGCGTAGGGGGCTGCATGTAGGCCAAGTCCTGCTGGCACCTCTGGATTTTGCCAACCGCCAGCAGTACCTGCACGCTCGTAGGACCCTCGCGCGCCTGCTGGAGCTGGGCGTCGTTCCTGTGGTCAACGAGAATGACGCCACCTCCGACGACGAGATCCGCTTCGGGGACAACGACAGGCTGGCTGCCCTCGTGGCCCACTTGGTTGCAGCCGACATGCTCGTGCTGCTGACCGACACCGAGGGCCTGTTCACGACCGATCCGAGGTCCGGCAAGGAGGCCACTCTCATCGAGGAGGTGGTCGAGATCGACCATCGCCTGGAGGCCGCGGCGGGCGGAGCCGGGAGCGAGGTGGGAAGTGGCGGCATGGCTTCCAAGCTGGCGGCGGCGAAGATAGCCGCATGGTCCGGGGTGGAGACGGTCATAGCCGACGCTTCTCGTCCCGGGGTGCTCGTGGGGGCATTGCACGGCGAGCCAGGCATCGGCACGGTATTTCGTACCGGCAGGCGGGTGCTTCCCGCGCGGAAGCTGTGGATTGCCTTCGCGGTGGCATCCTCGGGAACCCTGGTGGTCGATGAAGGAGCACGCTATGCCCTGATGGAGCGCGAAGCCTCGCTTCTGCCTGCAGGGGTCGTATCGGTGACCGGTGAGTTCGCAGCCTACGATGCCGTGGAGATAGCCGGCCCCGATGGGATCGTCTTCGCCAAGGGTCTGGTCCGCCACGGGGCGGAGGGCATTGCCAAGTGGGCTGGC
>JAJZQK010000711.1 GCA_021847625.1 Chloroflexota bacterium | reverse complement strand
CTCGCATCGAGCGCCTGGTCGTGATGACGGACTTCGCCAGCGACGAGGCGGTGAGGCTGTTGAACAAGCACCTGCGGCGCGGGAGCGTTTACTCGGCGCTGGAGCGGGCGGGGGCGAACGCCGGCGAGCGCGTGCGCATCGGCGACTTCGAATTTACGTGGGGGGGCAAGGGCGGGCCGCTGCGGTTGCGCGAAGAAGGGCAATAGGAGGGGCAAGTCCGAGGTACGGATGAGGGTTGGTATTCTGGGGGGAACGTTTGACCCCATTCATTACGGGCACCTCGTGGCGGCAGAGGAGTGCCTGCACCGTTTGAAGCTACAGCGGGTGTTGGTGATGCCCGCGGGCCAGCCGCCCCACAAACGGGGACGCCTCATCTCGCCGGCGGTAGATCGGCTGGCGATGGTGCAGCTGGCCATCGCCGGCAATCCCCGGTTCGTCGTCTCCACCCTGGAACTGGAACGGGAAGGACCGAGCTATACCGTGGATACGCTCGCTCTGCTGCACGAGCAGCTGGGCCCGGAGACGGAGCTGTTCTTCATCATCGGCCTCGACGCCGTCCTCGAGCTGCTGACCTGGCACCAGCCCAGGCGTATACTACAGCTGTGCACGTTGGCGGCCGTCTCCCGTCCGGGCTTTGCCTTTGACGTCGGCCCATTGCTTTCCCTGCTGCCCGAGGCGGCGGAGCGCATCGTCCACGTCCCGGCACCACGCATGGAGATTGCCTCCTCTGACCTCCGGGCGAGAGTGGCGAGCGGCTGGCCGATCCGCTATCAACTGCCGGAAGAAGTCGAGGCCTATATCCGCGCCCACGGCCTGTACCTGAACGGGTCGGCGGCGGCGAAGTAGACAAGGCGAAGGAGGATCCGTTGGCAGACTACGCCGAACTGAAGGAGAGGGCCCTGGCGTTGGGGGCCGTGGAGGCCGCCGTCGTGCCGGTGAGCGCGCTGGCGATCGAGCACCGCGTCACACTCAAGTGCCGTTTCGGCTGCCCCCACTACGGAAGCAGTCGTTCCTGCCCGCCGTACGTCCCGACGGTAGACGAGTTTCAGCGGGCCGTGGCCGAGTACACGCACGTCTTGATCGCCGCTTTTCCCTCCGGGGCGACGTTGGGAGACCGAGGTGGACGGGGTATCCTGCGCGCTCGCGCGGACAAGGCCGCGGCCACCGAGGACAAGGAGGCGGTCGAGAAGTTCTACCGCCAGTGGGACAAGAGCAAGGCGAGCGCCTTCGAGGCCATTCTCCAACTGGAGAAAGAGGCTTTCGAGAGGGGGGAGCCGCTGGCCCTTGCGCTACGGCCGAGCCGCTGCACGCTCTGCGAGAAGTGCGAACTAGACGGTCCCTGTCGTCACGCCACGAGGCTGCGCTTCCCTCCCGAGGCGGTCGGCATCAACCTATCTGCCAGCTGCCGGCGGGCGGGGATGACGCTGGTATTTCCCTTCGAGAAAAACCCTAGCCACATAGGCATGGTATTGCTTGGCTCACAAGGAGATAGGCGTGACCTCTGAGGTAGAGACGATTCAGCAGCGCTACGGCATCGTGGGACGTGACAAAGAGATTCGCAGGGGGTTGGCCTGCCTGCGGGCGGGGCGGCACCTCTTGCTGGAAGGGCCGGTCGGGGTCGGCAAGACAGTGCTGGCCACCGCCCTCGCCACCCACCTGGACCGGCAGGTGTTCCGGGTAGACGGCGACGAACGTTACACGGAGCAGAAGCTCACCGGTTGGTTCGATCCCCCGCTCGTCATCCGCCAGGGCTACTCGCCCGAGGCCTTCGTGCCCGGCCCCCTCGTGCAGGCGATGCGCGGCGAGGGCATCCTCTTTGTCAACGAGCTCAACCGGATGCCCGAGGCGGTGCAAAACGTGCTGTTGCCCGCCCTCGACGAGAAGATGATCTCGGTGCCAATGCTGGGCACGATCACCTGCCCCGACGGCTTCCTCGCCGTGGCCACCCAGAACCCCCGCGAGTTCGTCGGCACGGGCCACCTCAGCGAGGCCCTGCGCGACCGGTTCGAGCTGATTAAGCTCGACTACCAGAGCGAAGAGGAGGAGGTCGCCATCGTCGCCGGCAACACCGGGGAGACCGACCTCGAGTTGGTCCGGAAAGCCGTCGCCATCGGCCGAGCCACGCGCCGGCATCCGGCGATCAAGCGTGGGGCGAGCGTGCGCGCGGCGATCGCCATGGTGCAGATCGCCCGCCGGTTGCCGGCCCCCGTGGACCTCCTGGAGACGGCGCTCATCGCCTTGCCTACCCGTATCGAGGTGAAGGACGAGGCCGAGCGGGACATCGAAGAGATCATCGCCGAGCTGGTGGAGACGGCGGGAAAAAAAGCGCCGGGGGGCAGCCCTCTGACGACCTAGGGTGGGCCCCCCGCCGCTGGAAGCTCTACGCCGTGCCCCTGCCGGGCCAGACGGCCGACGTCAAGGGCCTGGACCACTACTTCGAGGGCGGTGGCGGCGGCGACGGCGCCTGGAACATCGCCGAGCAGTACCACGAGGTCAAGCACAACATCCCCTCGCCCGAACTGCGGGAGAAGGCTGCCGAAATCGCGGCCAAGGCCATCCTGCTGCGAGCCTCGCGGGTCCTCGGCGCCTCGCACAAGGCCGCCAAGCGTCGTCACGAGCCCTATCTGTCGCCGGGGCGGGGCGAGCTGGCGCTGGAGCCG
>JAJZQK010000028.1 GCA_021847625.1 Chloroflexota bacterium | reverse complement strand
TGATCGCGCCGGCGGCGGTGGCGTACTTGAGCTCGTCAACCTCACCCAGGGCCAGCACAAAGGCGAACACGCGGAACTTGTTGTACAGCAGCAGGTCTCGCGCTTGCCCCGGCTTCAGACCACCGAAGGTCAGAGCCGAACGCATTGCAAACCCGAGGGCATAAATCGCCGAGATCGTGTCGGTCCCGAACGGCACGGTGTACGTGTCGTACCCGAGCTGCACGCCCTCTTCCAGTAGCTGGTTGATGATGCTGCGGCCGTTGACGTTACCGGACAGGAAGACGAGAATGCCGCGCTGCTGCAACTCGCGCACGATCTTGACGGCTACCTCGTTATTCTTGGCGGCACCCACGATGGCCGCAAAACCGGGCATGCGCCCGTCCACGAGCTGGATACCCCAAGACCGCAGCTGCACGTCGTCAATTGGGCCGTTCAGGGTGTAGAGCCCGTCCGGGCTGACCCCCTCGGCGCTAACCCCGTCTAACTTCAGCTTCTCCGGCTGGGTGCCGTGAACGAAGCGAACACCCTCAATCGTCTCCTCGGCTAGCAACGTAGCCACACCGGAGTCAAGCGTTTCGCCAAGATACGGGAGCCATAGCCTCTCTTGCGGCACCGGATGCAATAGCTCCTTGGCATGCTTGACAACCGGGATGAGGTCCGACAGCTTCTCCACATTGTGGTTCATGAAGCCGAGGATAACCGGCAGGTAATACGCCGTATTAGGGAAAGCTACTGGCTTGTCCGGTCCAAATTCCGCCAGAGCTGCCTGCAACTCTTCGTCAGCCTGCTTCACTATGGCCTGAGCGCCCTTGATCGCAGACGTCGCAATTAGCCTGGACATGTAAGCGTGATCCTCCTTGCGCTGGGACTCAGTAAACCGCCACCCGCTGGTCCGGGGATCCGGCAGCAGGGCACGCGAAATTGCGTGCCTTCGGCATTATACCACGGGGGGTAGAGAGTGTAAACGACATCACGGTGCTCTGCTCCGCTTGACAAGGCAAGACGGCGATGGCATACTCTTGAGAGAGGCACGACCCATTAGCGACTCAGTTACCGCTTTTACCTTCAGCAACGATATCGGCGACGTTCTGATCGATCGCGACCGCCTGCAAGAGCGAGTGCGCGAACTAGGGGCTGCCATCTCCCAGGATTACGACGGCCGCGTGCCGCTGCTCGTGGGCGTGCTGCGGGGGACGATCCTCTTCTTCGCCGACCTGCTACGCGCCATCAACGTCCACGTCGAGATCGACTACATCGCCATCTCCAGCTACGGCCCCTCGACGCACAGCTCCGGCGTCGTCCGCGTCCTCAAGGACCTCGACGAATCGATCGAAGGGCGCGACGTAATCCTGGTCGAGGACATCGTCGACACCGGTCTCACCCTCCGCTATATACTACGCAACCTAAGGAACCGGCGTCCTGCCAGCCTGGCCATCTGCGCCCTCCTCGACAAGCAGGTCCGCCGCCTGGTCGACATCGACATCAAGTACAAGGGCTTCGAAATACCCGATGCCTTCGTGGTAGGCTACGGGCTAGACTACCGGCAGCGCTACCGCAACCTCCCCTTCATCTGCATCCTCAAGCCGGAAGTCTACCAAAGCTAGCATCCACAGCCTGCCCGCGTGGGCAGCAAGCAATCAGCCCTCCACGACCATTATACCAGCCTGCGAGCCCGAGGAGAACCCCGCGCGATGTCCTCGCCTCTGCCGTGCTCGCCGCGACGGGCGCGATCAGTCGAGTGTGATGCCCTCGTAGGTGATGATGCCAAGCGGCGTCAGGTCAAGCCCGTGCACCCTAGGCTTGACGAGGTCATAGCTCACGTCGAAGAAGAGGGGGATAATGGCGGCATCGTCGACGACGATCCGCTCGACCTGGCGATAGAGCGCCACCCGCTTGCCCTCGTCCTTCTCCACCCGCGCCTGTTCGAGGAGGGAATCGACCTCGGGATTGCTGTAGCCGGTATGGTTGCCCTGGCTCTGGCTGTGGAACAGCAAGTCCAGGAAGTTCTCGGGGTCCGCGTAGTCCGCCAACCAGCCCGTGAGGAACATCTGGTAGGCGCGGGCGTCCAGGCCCTCGTAGTAGCCCTCCTGCACCACCTGCACCACCATCGGCACCCCCAGGTTGCGCCAATAGGCCTCCGCGAACAGCTCCCCCATGCCCCCCGTGAAGGTGATCGGCGGCAGTTGGTCCGGGCCACCGTAGAAGGATTCCTTGAGCAAGTTCTCAGCCGCCTCCAGGTCGTAGGTAAGGCCCCTGAAAGAGGGGTCGTGGCCCAAGAGGCCGGGCGGCAGCACGCCGTCGGCTCGCACCACCGTCCCCTTCATGGTCACGTTCACGATCTTGTCCTTGTCGATAGCCCGGGCCAGAGCCCTGCGGACGGCGCGGTCCTGGAACGGCTCCTCGTCGACGTTCAGGCCGACGTAATAGAGACTCAAGCCCGAGCTCACGACCAGCTCGTCGTGCAGCGGGCCGCGGGGATCGAGCACGCGCTCGATGTCGCCGAGGCCCACCTGGATGACGTCGAGCTCGTTCCCCTCGTACATCGCCATCGGCGAACGGGGGCCAATGTAGTACTCCACCTGGCGCGGCGAGGGGTCGGTGCCCCAGTAGTACTCGCTGCGCTCCAGCACGATCCAGTCCTTGTCCCAACTCACAAGCTTGAACGGCCCGGCGCCGTTCGGATGCTTGGCCCAATCGGCCCCCGACGCCACGTTCTGCCTGTCCACGACGGATGCCGTGGGGTAGGTGAGCTTGGCCAGGAAGTACACCTTAGGCTCGTCGATGGTGATGGCAACCGTGCGCTCGTCGATCACCTTCACACCCTGCACCTCTCCTGCCTGGCCGGCTAGTTTCTCACGCACGCCGACGATGTCGCCCAGGTAGGTGGCCGCGACCTGCGACTTCAGGGCGGGGTCGGTCGCCCTCTCCAGGCTGTATTTGACGTCGGCCGCCGTCACCGGCCGGCCATCCTGGAACCGCGCCCCCTCCCGTAGGGTGAAGGTGTAGGTCCGCCCGTCGGGGCTCAACTGCCAGGAGGAGGCAAGGGCGGGCGCTACCTCCATGTCGTTGTTCAAGCGCACGAGGCCACTGTGGATGTGCAGCAGGAAGCCCAACGAGTCGACGTCGTTGGCCAGGGCCGGATCGAGCGTCTCCGGCTCGCCCCAGGCCAGGCGCAGCACGCCTGCCGCCGTGGCCGGAGCTATCGTTTGCTCGGTCTCAAATGAAACGAGGCCCTGGCTCGCCACCAGGGCCGCGATGACCAACACCAAGGCTACGAAGACGACGCTTGCCCGCTTCAGCAAGACACCCCCTAGCCGGAATACCGCAACACCGGGTGGCGGGCGGCCCTGACCTCGTCGAGCCGGCCGACCGGGGTGTCATGCGGCGCGGAATGGACGACCTCGGGATCGGTGGCCGCCTCCCGGGCAATTTGCAGCATCGCCTCGGCGAAGGAATCCAGGGTGGCCCGGCTCTCCGTCTCCGTTGGCTCGATCATCAGCGCCTCTTCCACGATGAGCGGGAAGTAGATCGTCGGCGGATGGAACCCGTAATCGATCAGACGCTTGGCGATATCCAACGTCCGCACGCCCTCGGCCTTCTGCCGCCGGCCGGAGAGGACGAACTCATGCATACAGCGGCGATCATACGGCAGGTCGTAGGCATCGCGCAACCTCGCCAACAGGTAGTTGGCGTTGATCACGGCGTTCTCGCTCACGTCGCGCAGGCCCTCCACGCCGAGCGAGCGGATGTAGGCGTAGGCCCGCACCAGCACGCCGAAGTTGCCGCAGAAGGAACGGACCCGGCCGATCGAGCGCGGCTGATCGTAGTCGAGGTAGAACTGATCCTCTCTGCCCTCAACGGAGCGCTTGGCCGCCAACGGCACCGGCAAGTACGCCGCCAGGGATGCCTTCACCGCCACCGGGCCGGCCCCCGGCCCGCCGCCCCCGTGCGGGGTGGAGAAGGTCTTGTGCAGGTTGAAGTGCATGAGGTCGCAGCCCAGGTCGCCGAGCCTGGCCCGGCCCAGAATCGCGTTCATGTTCGCGCCGTCGGCGTACACCAGCCCGCCGCCCCTGTGGACGATGCGGCAGATCTCCAGGATGTTCTGGTCGAACAGGCCGAGCGTGCTGGGGATGGTCAGCATCAGGGCCGCGACGCCGTCGTTCATCTTGGCCCGCAGGTCGGCCAGGTCCACGTCGCCCTGCCTGTTCGATTTCACGGTGGTCACACTGTACCCTACCATGGCCGCGCTGGCCGGGTTGGTGCCGTGGGCCGAGTCGGGCACCAGCACCACCCGGCGCCGGTCGTCCCCGCGGTCGCGGTGGTAGGCGCGCGCGATCAGCATGCCCGTCAGCTCGCCCTGGGCGCCCGCCGCCGGCTGCAGCGTCGTCGCGTCCATCCCGCCGATTTCGGCGAGATACCCCTGCAATTCCCACAGCAGCTGCAGGGCGCCCTGGACCGTCGCCTCGGCCTGATACGGGTGGATGGCCGCGAAGCCGGGCAGGCCCGCCACTTCCTCGTTCACCCTGGGGTTGTACTTCATCGTGCAGGAACCCAAGGGGTAGAAGCCAACGTCCACCGCGTAGTTGAGCCGCGAGAGGTGGGTGAAGTGGCGGGTCACCTCCACCTCCGTCACCTCCGGCAAGGAGAGCCCTTCGCGCAGTTCGCCGGCCGGCAGGAGGTCGCGCACGTCGCGCCCCGGCACGTCGGCGGCGCCGACCGGCCCGGAAGTCCGCCCCGGCTGGCTTAGTTCGAAGATGGTCGGCTCTGTCATGACGCTCCCTCCTCGGCCAGGGCCGCGACCAGGCGGTCGATGTCCTCCCGCGGGTTCATCTCCGTGACGCAGAAGAGAAGGCAATCGGCCAGTTCAGGGTAGTCGCGGCCGAGCTCGTAGCCGCCGACGATGCCCCGCCGGGCCAGGCCCGCGTTGACCAGCGCCGGGGGACGCGGGCAGCGCAGGGCGAACTCCTTGAAGAACGGGTCCGCGAAGGCCAGGGAGTACCCGGCCAGCGCCGCCAGCCTCTCGACGGCATAGTGGGCCTTCTGGAGGCAGAGCTCGGCCACCCGCCGCAGTCCTTGCGGCCCCATGTACGACAGGTACACAGTCGCCGCCAGCGCCATCAGGGCCTGGTTGGTGCAGATATTGGAGGTAGCCTTCTCGCGGCGGATGTGCTGCTCGCGCGCCTGCAAGGTCAGCACGTAGCCGCGCCGGCCCTGGTCGTCGACCGTCTCGCCGGCCAGGCGGCCCGGCATCTGGCGCAGGTACTTCTCGGCGCAGGAGAAGAGCCCCAGGGAGGGGCCGCCGAAGGACATGGGTATGCCCAGCGGCTGGCCCTCGGCCACGGCCACGTCGGCCCCGTAGGCCGCGGGGGGACGCAAGAGACCGAGCGAGATAGGGTCGTAGACGGCCACGAAGAGCGCGCCGACCTCGTGCGCGGCCCGGGCGAGCGCCGCCATGTCCTCCAGGCAGCCCAAGAAGTTCGGTTGCTGGGCGATGACACAGGCGGTGCTCTCGTCCACCGCCGCCCGCACCCAGGCCGGGTCGAGACGCCCGCCGTCCCGCCGTCCGCCCTCGACTATCTCCAACCCCAGCTCGCGGGTGTAGGTGCGCAGAACGGTGCGATACTCAGGATGCACGGTATCGCCTAGGACGAGCTTGCGGCGACGGGTCGCGCTCACGGCAAGGACTAGCGCCTCGGCGGTGGCCGAGGCGCCATCGTAAAGCGAAGCGTTGCTGGCGTCCATTTGCGTCAGCTCGCAGATGAGCGTCTGGAACTCGAATATCGACTGCAGCGTACCCTGGCTGATCTCCGGCTGGTAGGGCGTGTAGGACGTGTAGAACTCCGACCGCCCTACCATGCGGCCTACCACCGCGGGAATGAAGTGGTTGTAGACACCGGCGCCGAGAAACGAGGGGCAGTGCAGGAGGTCCGCGTTGCGCGCGGCCATCCTTCCCGCCAGCTGCCGCAGCTCCAGCTCCGACAGCGGCGAAGGCAGCCTCAGCGCGGGGTCGCGCACCGCAGCGGGAATATCCGCGAACAACTCGGCTGCGCTCCCCACGCCGATGGCAGCCAGCATCGCCTCTCGGTCGGCATCGGTATTCGGGACGTAGTTCATCGCCTCAATCTCCTCCGCCGGGTTGACGATGGGCGTGCTAGCCGGAGATAAACGCCTCGTACTCGTCCGCGGACAGAAGGGCATCCAGCTCCTTCGGGTCGCTCATGCGAACTCTGAGCATCCAAGCGTCCTCGTAGGGAGACTTGTTGATCACCTCCGGCTCGGTGAGCAGCTTGTCGTTTACGGCGACGATCTCGCCGCTGATCGGCGAGTAGAGGTCCGAGGCAGCCTTGACTGACTCCACCACGCCGAAGGTCTGGAACTGGGTCACCGTGTCGCCGACGCTCGGCAGCTCCACGAAGACCACGTCGCCCAGCTCGGACTGGGCATAGTCGGTAATGCCGACGACCGCCACGTCACCCTCGGTCTTCAGCCACTCGTGTTCCTTGGAATACTTGAGGTCCTTAGGAAGCAATTTCACTCTCCTTCTACTGCCACCCATCGCCGGGGTGGCAAACGATACTAGATGTAGGCAGCCGGACGTCGGCGACGCCCGGCCCGCCGGCCATCGTCAGAACTCCAGCCGTTTGTGGCGCATGACGATGCTCTCCAGCAGCCCTATGCAGGCTAGGGCCGTTATGAGAGCGCTGCCCCCGGCGCTCACGAACGGCAACGGCATGCCGACGACGGGCAACAAGCGCACATTCATGCCGATGTTTATGAACGCTTGGAACATTATATACGAGATCACCCCCACCGCGACAAGGCGGCCAAACGTGTCCTGAGACAGCGCCACCACCCGCAGCGCCCGCCACAGCAAGAACAGGAACAGGCCCAGCAGGACACAGGCGCCGACAAAGCCCAGCTCCTCGGCCAGCACCGAGAAGATGAAGTCCGTGTGCCGCACGCGCAGGAAGTGGAGCTGGCTCTGGGTGCCGCTCAGGTAGCCGCGCCCCCAGAAGCCTCCCGAGCCGATACTGATGAGCGCCTGCCTGATATTATAGTCCGCCCCCAGCGGGTCGGCGGCGCCCTGGTCGAAGAACTGGAGAACACGGTCGTGCTGGTAGTCAGGCAGCAACATCCAGACCGCGGGGCTGGCGACGCCGGCGATGAGCCCCAGGAACAGCACGTGCAGCCAGCGAATCCCCGCGACCAACATCATGCTGCCCCAAACGACCGCAAGCACAACCACGCTGCCGAGATGGGGCTGGGCCAAGATGAGCCCCGCGGGCAAGGCCAGAATCGCCAGCGAGCCCAGCACGTGGCGAAACCGTCCTATCTCCGACTCATGGCGGGCCAGATACCTGGCGAGGGTCAGGACCACCGCTATCTTCGCCAGTTCCGACGGCTGCAAGGGAATGATCCCCAGATCCAGCCATCGCTGAGCGCCATAGCTGCTCTGCCCGTTCACCAGCACGAGGACCAGCAGCGCCAGTGTGAGCACGTAGAATGGCCAGGCGACGGTACCGAGGAGCCGGTAGTCCACGACGATGGCCACCCACATCAGGACCAAGCCCCCGGCCGCGTAGATGGCCTGGCGGTAGATGGAATCATCCGTCGGCAGGCCAGGCTCGCCGCCCCAGGTGGCGCTGTAGATCATGGCCATGCCAATGCCCACCAGCACCAGCGCGCAGAGTAGAAGAGGGAAATCGAAATGCCGCCAGATTCTCAGGTCCACAGTTGCCTACTGTTGCTCCTTCGTCTCCGGCACCTTGAAGATGTAGCGCATGATATCCGCCACTCTGTGGGCCGCGTCCTGGGGGCCCTTGCCGTTCTGCACGAACACGATGACGGCCACCTGCGGATTATCGTGGGGAGCGTAGCCGATAAACCAGCCGTGGGTATCGTATTCGCCCTTCTCGTTGAGGACGGACTCGGCGGTGCCCGTCTTGCCGGCCATATTGATGCCCGGCACCTCGGAATCCCAGGCGGTGCCCCAGTAATCCGTGCCGTTGGGCGACTTGCCGTAGGTCATATTGGCGCGCAAGCCCTCCCGCACTTCGGCCAGGTGCTCCTTGTCGATGGGGAGCTCGCGGATGACCTCCGGCCGGAACTCCCGCGTTACGTTTCCTTCTTCATCGCGCAATTCCTTGACTATCTGCGGGCGATACAACGTGCCGCCGTTGGCAATGGCGCACATCGCGTTGATCATCTGCAGCGGCGTCACCAGCAGGAAGCTCTGGCCGATGCCCATGATGTAGGTGTCACCGCTGTACCACGGCTCCCCGTACTGCGCCTGCTTCCAGGCGGGGTCCGGCACGAGGCCTGTCGTTTCACCCGGCAGGTCTATGCCGCTCGTGGCGCCTAGGCCGAACGCCCGCGCGTAGCTCGCCAGCCGGTCCGGCCCCAGGCCGGGCCACTTGCCG
The DNA here is from genome assembly GCA_021847625.1 of Chloroflexota bacterium. Next base: position 6,227 of record JAJZQK010000028.1, on the reverse strand, counting down.
TGCGGCTCACCGCCGGCCAGGTGGTAGAAGTACACGTCGCAGGAGTCCGCCAGGCCGGCGACTAGATCTTCCGTATCGTGGGCCGCCCAGCACTTGAGCCAGGCGCCGCCGCCGTAGGGGCTGGGGATGTAGATGCCTCCCTGGCAGACGATAATTTGCGCCGCGGTCACCACGCCAGCCTGCAAGGCGCCCGAGGCCGTGATTATCTTGAACGTGGAGCCCGGCGGGAAGGCACTGCTGATGGCCTTGTTGATCAGCGGAAAGTACGGTGCCTTCAGGAGGTCTTGCAGCTCCTGGTCAGAGATGCCCCGGGCGAACATGTTGTTATCGTAAGAAGGGAGATCGACCATGGCCAGTATCTGGCCGTTGTTGGGGTCCATGACAATGCCGGTGACGGCCTTGTACTGGTCGATGTACTTGGTGAGGATGTCCGACACCGCCCGCTGCAGGTCCAGATCGATCGAGAGTACGAGGTTCTGGCCGGCCTGGGGCCGGGCGATCTGGACCACGCCGACTTCGCGCTCGCTGCTGTCCACCTCGAAGATCTTCTCGTCCGGAAACCCGCGCAGATCCTTCTCGTAGATATGCTCGAGGCCGGTCTGTCCGATCTCGTCGTTGACATCGTAGCGGCGCTTGGTGTCGTCCTTGCGGGCCTCGTATTGCTCCTCGCTGATGCGCCCGATATAGCCCACGATGTGCGACAGCAGCGGCCCGTCGAGGTACTCGCGCATCGACTCTACTACCACCGTCACCCCCGGCATCTCTAGGTGGCGCTCCTCGATGGCAAACGCTGCCTCCGTGCTGACGTTGGTCCTGATGGGCACCGCCGCGAACTCGCTGTACTTGGGCAGCCCCTTGCGGTAGGCATCCTCCACCTCCGCGGGCTTCATGGTGAGCAAGATAGCAAGACGCTTGAACACACCCTGCTCCTGGTCGGTAGGAAGAGAAGCCGGCACGATGCCGGCGGTGTAGCTCGGCACGTTGCGCACGAGGAGGGTGCCGTTGCGATCGTACATCACGCCGCGCGGCGCCTTCTCGACGCTCTTTCGCAGGCGGTTCTCTTCGGCGTACTGGCTGTACTGCGCCCCCTCGACCACCTGTAGCGTCCACAGTTGGCGCACGATCGCACCCGTGGCCGCCAGCGCCGCGACCTTGAGAAATGTCCGTCGGCGCATGTATCGTGGGGTTGACGGTTTCTCCCCTTCGTCTTCTAACTCTTCCTCGTCCAGCTCTTCGTACATCTTCCCTAGTCAGCTTCCTCGAGCTCGAAAGCCCGGTGCAAAGCGGCGACGGCGTCCCCGACCTTGTCCCGATCGATCACGCAGGTGATACGGATCTGGCTGGTCGTGATCATTTCGATGTTTATGCCCGCCGCGGCGAGCGTCTGGAACATCATGGCTGCATGGCCGGGCGAGTTCTCGATGCCGCTGCCGACGATGGAGACCTTGCCCAGATTGTCGCCTGGGATGAGCGCCCGCGCATTCAGATCCTTGGCGATAGGCTCGGCGATATCCAGCGCCTTGCGCAGGTCCTGGTGGGCCACCGTGAAGGATACGTCGGCCAGGCCGTCGGTGCCCGCGTTCTGAACGATCGTGCTGACGTTCACGCCGGCTGCCGCCAGCGGCGTAAAGAGGCGGCTGGCGACCCCGGGGTGGTCCGGGATGGCCTGTACGGTGATCTTGGCGACATCGAAGTCGTGGGCGATGCCGCGAACTTTGTTCTTCTTCTCCTCCACCTTTACTCCCCCGTGTATGAGTGTACCGGGCCCGTCGTTGAAGCTAGAGCGCACCAGGATCGGCATGTCGTAGACCTCGCCCAACTCGACGGCGCGGGGGTGCATCACCCGGGCGCCCTGTTGGGCCAGCTCCAGCATCTCCTCGTAGGATATCTCGTCCAACCGCCGCGCCCCCGGTACGAGGCGCGGGTCGGCCGTGAACACGCCGTCCACGTCGGTGTATATCTCGCAGACGTCTGCACCCAGCGCCGCCGCCAGGGCGACGGCCGTCGTGTCGGACCCCCCGCGGCCGAGGGTGGTGATGTCCAACTCCTCGGTTATGCCCTGGAAGCCGGCCACGATCACCACGTGGTCCCGCTTCAGCTCGCGATGAATGCGGGTGGGATCGAGGGCGATGATGCTCGCCCGGCTGTGGTTGGTGTCCGTCTTGATGCCCGCCTGGCCGCCGGTGAGCGATATCGCCGGCCGGCCCGCGGTGCGCAAGGCCATTGCCAGGAGCGTGCAGGAGACAATCTCTCCCGTGGACAGCAGCAGGTCGAGCTCGCGATCGCTGGGATCGTCGGTCACCTGCTTGGCGAGCGAGATGAGCTCGTCCGTGGTGTGGCCCATCGCCGACACGGCGACAACCACTCTATTCCCTTGGCTGGCCGTCCGGTTGATGCGCTCCGCCACCGCCTTGATGCGTTCGGCCGAGCCCACGGACGTGCCGCCATACTTCTGTACGATTAGGGCCATTGGGTAACTCCCGATATGTGGTAAGTGGCGCACCTTGGGCTAGCCACCGTGCGCCACCCGTTGCTGAGTGCTATTTGAGCCCGAGCATTCTCTCGACGGCGCCGAGGTCGGCTTCCACCTTGGTGTAGGGTTCGCTCGTCCGCACCGCCGTATCCGGGTCCTTGAGGCCGTTGCCGGTGAGCACGCAGACGACGCGCTTGCCCGCGAAGTCGACGGCTTTCTCCCGGGCCAGGCGCAGGACACCCGCGACCGATGCCGCCGAGGCGGGCTCGACGAAGATGCCCTCCTTGCCCGCGAGCAGCTTGTAGGCGGCCAGTATCTCGTCGTCGCTAACCATATCTATCCGCCCGCCCGATTCGTCACGGGCCGCCACGGCCTTCTTCCAGCTGGCCGGATTGCCGATGCGAATGGCCGTGGCTACCGTCTCCGGTCGCGGCACCACCTGGTTGCGCACGATGGGCGCGGCGCCTTCCGCTTGGAAGCCAAGCATAACGGGCCGACGGGTGGTCACCCCGGCCTCGTGGTACTCCTTGAACCCCTTCCAGTAGGCGGTGATGTTGCCGGCGTTGCCCACGGGGATGGCCAAATAGTCGGGCGCGTCGCCCAACTCGTCGGACACCTCGAAGGCGGCCGTCTTTTGCCCTTCGATGCGGTGGGGGTTGATCGAGTTAACGAGCACGAAGGGGTACCTCTCCGTCAGCTCGCGGACAATGGTAAGCGACTCGTCGAAGTTGCCCTCAACGGCGATCACCTTGGCCCCGTAGGCCAGCGCCTGGGCCAGCTTGCCCAGGGCGATGTTGCCACCCGGCACGAGCACGATGCAGTCGATGCCCACATGTGCCGCAAAAGCGGCGGCCGAGGCGCTCGTGTTGCCGGTGGAGGCGCACATCACGGCCATGCCGCCTTCCTCGACGGCCTTGGCCACGGCCACGACCATCCCCCGATCCTTGAAGGAGCCGGTGGGGTTGCACCCCTCCAGCTTGAAGTACAGCTCCGCGCACCCCACCGAGCGATGCAGGCGCTCGGCCCGCACGAGCGGCGTATCGCCCTCGCCCAGGGTCAGCGCCGGTGTCTTATTCGTTAAGGGGAGCCATTGGCCGTACCTGGCCAGGACGCCCCGTCTTTGCGCCAGTGTTCTCAACTCTTTGTCTGCCTTGCCCTCTCCTGCATTTCTCTGATCTGTTGCTCTAGTTCAACGATCTCGCGCTGCTTGTGTTCTTCCTCTAGGTGCTCAATTTCGGCCAACCGCAGGTCAAGCCGCCGCGTAATCTCCAGCAGCCGGCGCTCCATATCCGCCGTGCGCTCCTCGCGCTCGCGGCGCAGATTGCCAATATCCACAATCGTCTCTTCCAGACGCTGGGCAATCACGTTATCACGTTCCTGCATCTGGAGCAGCAAGCTCTGCATGCCCTCGGCCCGCTCATTTTCGGAGCGCAGCCGATCCGCCAGCGCCTGCTGCTCGCCAAGCATCCTCTCCAGCCGCTCGGATAAGGAATGCCAGCGTCCGGAGAGCTCGTCGATCCCTGTCATCACGGCGACGATCCGCTGCTCGAACTTGGCTATCGCCTCATGATCCACCTTCCGCTGGGCCGCCAACCCGACCAGCTCGCCGTTCTGTCCCGTCAAGCGATCGCGCGCCTCGGCCAGACCGCGACGCAGCTCCGCGATCTCCTCCCGCATCGCCGGCAGCAGCGAGGCGAAGCCGGCTAGCTCGCGGACGCTCTCCTCGGACTGCTGGCGCCAATCCTCCATCTGCTGCTGCCACTCACCGAGTTGGCGGGTCCAGCGGACCTCCGCCAGGCGCTGCCAATCGGTGAAGTGGCTCTGCTCGCCGCCGAGGCGTTCGGTCTGCTGAGACAGGGCGACGATCTGGACATCCCGGTGGCGCTGCGACTCCTCCGTCAGATCGAGGCGGTCGCTAACCGCCTGTACCCGCTTGGAAAGGGCGATCAGCTCCTGTTGGATGGAAGGCAGATGCACGCTGCCGCGCTTCACCTCATCACCCAGCAGAATCAGGCGCGACTTCAGTACCTCGCCCTCGCTGACCAGCTCAGCCAGTTGGGACTGTACCGTGGCGAGAATCCGCTGGTCCCGTTCGGCGTCCAGCGTCTGGGACTGGGCCGCCCGCGCCGACGTGCTTTCGTGTTCCTCCCGCCATTCCTGCAGAAAGGCAATCACCTCACGCAGCTGGCGAACGACGTCCTCGGCGTGGCCGATCCTTCCTGACTGCGTCCGTGTCTGCCGCAGCTCTCCCTCCAGCATTTCCAGGCGCCCGAACGCCTCGCGATAGCGCACCGCAACCTGCTCTAGCGACTGCTGGAGCTTCTGGATTTCGGCCCGATCCTTTCGCAGCTCCCCGTCCAACCAGGTAACGGTCTGCGACACTTGGGCGGCATTCTGGGGGGTGGTGGTCTCGGATTGCATGACCGCTCCTTCCTCGTCGGGCTGAATATGCTTGTCGTCAGTCAATTACGTTCAACAGAGTGGCCACGCGCCTAATCTGCGTCAGGGAAGCCAGGTCCCGGGCGCCGCGCTGCAGCGCGGCCTGCTTCGCCTGGCCGGTAAGGAAGGCAAGGTTGCCGTCCGCCGAGCGCCGCACGACCACGTCGACGCCCAACCCCGCCAAATGCTCCACGGCGGCCTCGGCCGCCGTGCGATCCTCGATCTCCAGCCGCAGATAGAACCTGCCGGCCACCTCCGCCGCCGGGGCCAGTGCCGCCTGGGCCCCCGCCGGCGACACGGGGGAAGTCTCGCCACGGATGACGCCGATCAGGTCAGCCAGAACCGCGCTCGCCGTCGGCGCCGGTCCCGCGCCACGCCCATAGAATAGCATGTCGCCGACCATATCGCCCTGCACCTGCACGGCGTTGAACACGCCCTTGACTCCCCCCAGCATGCCGCCGGCCGGCACCAGCGTGGGACCCACCCGCGCCTCCAGCCCGGCGGCGGTGCGCCTTCCCACGGCCAGCAGCTTAATCGCGTAGCCCATGTCGGCGGCCAGCCGGAAGTCCGTCGGCGACAGGTTGACGATGCCCTCGCAGGGGATCGTCTCCACCCGCGGCCAGGCGCCGAAGGCGAGGGCACAGAGGATCGCCAGCTTATAGCGCGAATCATAGCCCTCGACGTCGTTGGTCGGGTCGGGCTCGGCGTAGCCGAGCTCCTGCGCCTCCCGCAGGGCGAGCGCGAAATCGCGACCCTGCTCCGCCATCTCGGTCAGAATGTAGTTGGTCGTGCCGTTGACGATGCCCTGCACGCCGACGATCTCGTTGGCAACCAGGCTCCGCCGCAGAGCGGCGATGATGGGGACGCCCCCGCCGACGCTGGCCTCGAAGCCGACCTCTCGCCCGCGTTCGCCGGCCAGAGACAGGAGCTCGGACCCGTGCTTGCCCATCATCTCCTTGTTGGCCGTCACCAGATGCTTGCCCTCCGCGAGAGCCCGCTTGGCGTAATCGAACGCTGGCCGCTCCCCGCCGAGCACCTCGACCACCACCCCGATGCTGGGGTCCGCCAGCACTTCCTCGGGATCGGCCGTCAGCAGGCCGGAGGGTACCGCCAGCCCCCGCGACTTGCCGACGTCGCGCACGAGGGCCTTCTTCAGGTGCACGGGTTGCCCGCAGCGCGCCGCGATCAGCTCCGCCTTGGTCGTGAGAGCCTGCAATACCCCCCCGCCGATGACTCCCAAACCCAACATACCAACGGCAACGCCCGGTGCCAAGCAGCCCACCTCCAGCCAGACAAGTGGGTAAATTATATCGGC
>JAJZQK010000710.1 GCA_021847625.1 Chloroflexota bacterium | reverse complement strand
CGCGAGCCAAGCTGCTGCCCAGTGCGTAGTGCACGACGGCCTTTCGATCCTGCTCGGCTTGCTGCCGGTCCTCGAGCGCCTCCTTTGCCGGGGCGGTTTCGAGAACGAGTAGCCGCTCCTTGCATTCGTCGATCTGAGAGGCGTGGTCGGCGACCTTGGCCTCGAGGTTGCGAACTTTCTCGGCCTGCCCAACAATCCCCCTGCCGCCAAATTGTTCGACCCAGAGGTCGTGGACCATCTTGTATAGGCCCCGCAAGGTCATGTCCGGGGAAAGCTCTTCCGCCGGCGGCGGCAAAGAATGATCGGCAGGGGGCATGGCGTGCCTTTCTAGGGCAAAGATCCCGCCTTGGTGGGGCGGGAGCGAGAACGTAGAGGCAGGGCTAAGCGGCGACGGGGATTGCGCCGGTAGGCAGTTGAGGAGCACCTGGCTTAAGGTTGCCGAGGGTGGCGTTCGTACCGCCGTTGGATGCATACACGCGCTCGAGAGACGACCAAAGCGTGGCACCGTAGGACGCGGCCATGTCCCCCGAGCCGACGAGCACATAGTCAATCCAGAGCTGCACGGGCATGTAGCGCACGCCGTTGAGCACGTAGTTCATCCACACGAGCTTGACGTGGTGCTTGTTTCCATCCCAGAGCAGGTTAGCGTAAGTGTGAGTGATTCGGCCGCGCTGGGTGCCTGACCATCCTATGAAGGCCCTGTCGAAATAGGCCCGAGGGTCCATTGAGTATTGAAAGAGGCAGAGGTTACCCTGCCCCGACACGCTCGATGGCAGGTCGCCAAAGGCTGCGAAATATCCCCCTGTGCTTCCTATGGCCGGAGTGACAACATCAAACTCAATTTGGCCGTTCTGACCCCATTGTCCGCCCAGGCAGTCCCAGCCGTTGGCCGGCATGACGATCGGCGTTCCGGTGGTGGTGAGATCAAGACCCGCAAATGGGCCCTGGCTCACGCGCCATGACTCCAGGATTACGGTACCGGCGCCGGATGCACCGGCGATGCGGAGTTGCAGGCTCGTGGTGGCCGACGTGGGCGAGCACGTTACGGGGTAGGTTTGGATCGTCGAGGTGAGGGGGCACGTCACCGCAGAGCCCACGACTGCTCCGTTCTGATCGACCCACTGGAGTAAAACCGAGGCAGAGAGCGTGCCTGCCTTCATTCGCACGGCCGCCGTCCATGAGACGCTTGATAACGGCACGTCGGTGGCTATGACGGGGCCGGTGAGATAGTCGGTGGTATGGGCGATTGTCCAGACCTGGGCTCGGTACTGGCCATCGCTGGCGACTACGAGGCCGCTGTTCGCAGGCGCCGACCAGCCGGGGTAGGCGGGGTTGCCCGAGGGCGCCCATGTCGAGAAGTCCCGGCTCACGGATGCATACTGCTGGGGGATCCAGAGCGCGACCTGGTCGGCGGTGCGCGTGCCGTCACACCACGACGTCACGAAGGAGGCCTGTTCGACCTTCAGGGCGTCGAGGTAGAACGTGATAGCGGTGGCAGCCTCGTTTCGGCATTGCACCGATACTTGCGGGCTCCCCGATGCATTGGACGTGAAGACGGTGCTGACGGGCTGCCATGCGCCAGTCCCTGTGTAGACCGCAGAGGTCCGGTTGCCGTAGTTATCGCAGCCAGAGAACCGCATAGACGATCCGGCAGGCGCAAGGAGCATGCCGGACACGGCGATCTGGGCACCGGGACTGACAACAGCTGAATATGTCGTCGCAACGCCCTCGTCGGCCACTGCCGTGGTGGTGACGGCGAGCCTCTTGCTGCCCTGCCAAGACGTGCCGCTGTCGCTGGCAACCGTGGCCCCCGCAGCGAGGAAGCCGCCGCCGGTGGGGTCTGTAGCCTGAAACCCCGTGGTATTGCCTAGCGTGTCCGTGCAAGTGGCTTGGTTGCTCGATAGAAGATTGGTACTCGCTTGCTCCAGCACCAGGCCCGCGCCGTTGAGTGGGTTTGAGAGGTCCACGTTGCCGTTGGCGTCAATGGGTTGGTAGACGACTTGGGTAGCAATCAGGCTGCCGACCTGGACCTGCGGGCTGCGGACAAAGATCGCCGTGCCGCCTGTGGGGCCCTGCCAGAACATTCGCATCGCCGTGGTGGACCCGTAGCTCAAGGTAAAAGCGAACTTCTGCCATGTGGTCGTGATGGTTTCGGCAGTTTGTTGCTGGCCATTCGTGGCGTCGTAACCGGCGATGATGACCGAGGTATTCGCGGTAGCGCAGGCCTCGAAGTAGATAGTCACCGATGATCCAACAGGGGCATCGCTGAAGGCTTGCCCCCACTGCGCGCCCTGCGCCAGAGTCAATTTCTGGGCGATCGAGCCATCTGGCGCCACCTGGTTGGAGGCCACGCTCGCCGATCCGGAAAAATCGCTCCACGTCGAGGCGCCGATATTGCTCGTTGACACCAGCAGATTCCGCCTGCTCACCCACGGCAGCCCGACCCGTGCCTGCCCGTCCACGGCGGTGGCAAACTGGTTGGTCGAGGCGCTGACGTAGCTGGCCGGCCCCGTGCGGAAGAGCACCCAGCGGAAAGGGCTGTCGGTCATCCTCCCGGTCTCATTACCAAGGAACCGGAGCCGGGTGCCGAAAAGAGACAACTGGAAGGGCCCGTTCGCCAACTGGCCGGGCGTGGGCGTTTCAATCCTGAAAAGGTTCACGACCCAGA
>JAJZQK010000709.1 GCA_021847625.1 Chloroflexota bacterium | reverse complement strand
GGCCGTCGCAGGGCAGTTTTCATCGGACGTTGGTGGCCGCCAGGTTCCGGTCATTCCCGCGGAAGCGGGAATCCATCCGGTGCCTTGCCATGCTAGAAACTGGATCCTCGCTTTCGCGGGGATGACAGAAGGAATGGACGGACCACCAACTAACCGTAAGGGCGGGCGGCTCTATCCGCCCGGGCGAAAGGCCGTTCGCCCCTACAGATAGGAGGCGGGCAGGCGCAGGCGCTGTCTTTACCCAACGCTGACGGCCGAGCAGGAGAGGGAGACCGTCTGTAATCGAACGCCCCTACGCGACCCCTACCAGTGCAGAACGACCTTGACGACGTCCTCCAGCTTCTTGTCGACGATCTCGAAGCCCCGCTGGACCTCGCTCATCGGCAGGCGCTGGGTGATGAACGGCTTAGCGTCGACGCGCCCGGACGCGATCAGGTCCAGCGCCGTCTGTACATCCGCCCTGGTGTACATCTGGCTGCCCTGGATCTTCCGCTCGCCGCCGACGATGAGGAAGGGGTCGTGGATGACGACCTCGCCGTCGAAGAGGCCGATCAGCACCACCCGCCCCCGCTTCTTGACCGTCGCCAGCCCCTGGTTGACCACCGGGGAGATGCCGACGGCGACCAGCGCCGCGTCCATCCCCTTGCCGCCCGTGACGGCGTCGACCGCCGCGCTCAGGTCGTCCTTGCGCACGTTGATGGTGGCCGTCGCGCCCATCTCGCGAGCGACGGCCAGGTTGAAGTCGACGGCGTCGGTGACGACGGTCGTCAGCACGCCCGTCTGCCGGGCCGCCACGAGGGTGGCAAGGCCGATGGTGCCGCCACCCAGGATGATAGCCGACTGACCCACCTTCAAGTTGGCTTCCCGCACCGCGTGCACGCCCACCGCCAGCGGCTCGATCATCACCGCCTCGTCGTAGGAGACGTTGTCCGGGATCTTGTAGAGCGTCTGCTCGGGCGCCACGATGTACTCGGCGTAGCCGCCGACCCACTTCTGCGTGCCCAGCACGACCTTGTTGTCGCAAAGGTTGGGGTAGCCCGCGCGGCAGGCGTCGCAGACGCCGCAGAGGATCTGCGGCTCCACGGTCACCCTGTCGCCAACCTTGTAGCCCTTTATCTCGTCGCCCACCGCCATGATCTCGCCGGCCATCTCGTGGCCGAGGATGGCAGGCGGGTGGCGGAACGGGTGCGTTCCCTTGAAAGCGTGCACCTCGGAGCCGCAGATGCCCGCGCTGATGACCTTGATCTTAACCTCGTTCGCCTTCGGCTCCGGCTCTGGGATATCAGCAAACTCGATGTGGTAATGGGCCGTCAGGACCGCTGCTTTCACTCGCCGATCTCTCCTTCCTTCGTCAATCGCCCGGCTCCGCGCGCTTCAGGAAGGTCAAAGGGCCGGTGCGCAGACCGGCCCCTGCCCAACCCAGCGCGGAGCCCGTCGCCCTTGGCAAGACCGCCGACCGTGGCGGCTGTGGCGATTGCCCAGATGAAGCTAGTATAAGCCGGGACCGGGCCGGCCGCAAGCAACCTCGCTTGAAGGATGATGGACCGTCAGACCCGCGCCCGCGCGAACTTCTGCAGCGGATGGAACTCCCGGTAGTCCCAGCCCTGCTTGCGGGCGTTGGTCGCCGATACCTCGCCCACGTAGAGGTCGCCGCGCGAGTCTACGCGCGCGGCGTGGGGGGCCAGGAAGCTGCCCGGGGCGCGCGGGTCCGGGCCGGCCAGCCCGAGCAAGACCTCGCCGTGGCGATTGCGGACCGTGACCCGAGGATAGGATTGCTCCGGCACGGGCACCGGCCTGCTCATGGGCAGGTTGGCGTTGTAGCCCAGTTCGGGGATATACACCAGGCCCTCCCCGTCGATGAAGAGGTCGTCCGGCTGATAGACGTCATTCCATTCACCGAGGTACTCCCCGGAAGGGCTGAAGAGTTGCACGCGGCTGTTCATGCGGTCGCCGACGTAGACGGTGCCGTTGCCGTCGACAAAGATGCCGTGGACGAGGCGGAACTGCCCCGGCCCGCTACCCGGCTCGCCCCACGATTGCAGCAGCTTGCCCTCGGGCGAGAACTTGTGTACGCGCGCATTGCCGTAGCCGTCGCTCACGTAGATGTCGCCCTCCGGCGAGAGGGCCACGTTCGTCGGCCGGTGGAAGGGCGGCCCCCCGTGCTTGACGGAGAGGAAGTCGCCGTCCACGTAGCCGGTGTCCGAGGCCCGGCCCGGCACGCCGATAGTCATTAGGACTTTCCCCTCCGGCGTGCATTTGCGCAACGTGTGGTCAGCATCATCCACGCAGTAGACGGCGTCGTCCGGCCCGATGCAGACGCCGTGGGCCCGCTTGAAGACGCCCTCGCCCCAGGAAGTGAGGAAGTTGCCGTCGCGGTCGAACACGACCATCGGGTGCTCGCCGCGGTTGAACGCGTAGACCCTGTCCTGGGAGTCCATCGCCACTCCCGGCACTTCGACCAGGTCCCAACCCGCGGGGAGCTTGCCCCAACCCTCCACAACCTCGTAAGTCAGGTTACCGTTGCTGTAGCGCACTGTGCCCGTACCTCCTTGTACTAAAGTGATATCCGGGTAGCAAGCCAGATCAGCCGGCGATGGGTCGCGCCCTCTTTCGCGATTCTACTACCCGCTAGGTCGCAGATCAAGACGAGGAGACGAGGACCGAGCCT
>JAJZQK010000708.1 GCA_021847625.1 Chloroflexota bacterium | reverse complement strand
ACCATCTGGCCCAACAGGCTGAACATGAGCGGCGTCGGCGCCGTGCGGGTACCGTCGGGAATGATCACGAGGATACGCTTGCCATCTATGGGCAACGCGTCCATGGCGGAAGCCAGGAAATTGGTCACCTGCTCCGTCGTTAGCGTGGCACCTATCGATCCGCCCCCGATCACCATCTTTCCCCCTCCGCCGATCATCATCGCCGTGTGCGTTCCGCCTTTCGGCGCAAGCGAAGGATAGCACAACCTGAGAGCGGCGAACGGCGATGCGGTCGAGCACTGGTGTCGGGATGCGTCGGCGGCTATCATCTCCGGAGGCGCGGCGAGGACGCGCCACCAGGGCAGAGTGAGAGCCGGGACTGGAGAAGCGGATGGACACTATCGCGTCGAGCGACGGAACCTTCATCGCCTACAGACGCAGCGGAACGGGACCGCCCATGGTGCTCGTCCACGGGACCTCTTCTTCCAGCGATCGCTGGGCAGCCGTACTGCCCGCGTTCGAGAGTCACTTCACCGTGTACGCCATGGAGAGGCGCGGACGCGGCGAGAGTGGAGACTCCCCAGAGTACGCCATCGAGCGGGAGTTCGAGGACGTGACCGCGCTCGTGGATGCCGTGCCGGAGCCGGTGGTACTTGTCGGGCATTCCTACGGCGGGATCTGCGCGCTGGAAGCGACGCTGCTCACGGGCAACGTGAAGAAACTCGTGCTGTATGAGCCTCCGATAGCTCTGGCCGGGTTCGAGGCGCATCCGCCAGAGGTCGTGGACAGGCTGTTGGACCTCCGTGAGAAAGACGATCGTGAGGGAATCCTTGCCACCTTCATCCAGGACGTGTTGCAGATGCCGGCGCCCAACGTCCGAAAATGGCGCTCCAGTCCGAACTGGCATTCACGCCTCGACACGGCGGTCACTGTGCCCCGTGAGATTCAATCGCGCCTGCAATATCGCTTCGCCCCGGATCGTTTCGCCAACATGCGCATTCCAGCGTTGATGCTGATGGGCGACCAGAGTCCGGCCTACCTGCAGGAAGCAGCGAGGACGATCCACTCTGCGCTGCCAGCCAGCAAGCTTGTCGTCTTGCCAGACCAGGGCCACGTTGCCATGGATACTGCCCCCGACCTCTTTGCTCGCGCAATTCTGGACTTCGCAAGAGAATAGCGGGCCAGGGCAGCAGATTCCTACGCCTTGACGGCCACGCGGAAGGGCAGGAGAATTGGGCGCATCCCACCAGCCGAAACGGAGATCCCCACCCATGCACGTCGCCGATGCGCTCACGGCTCGCTATACCTGCCGTGCTTTCAAACCGGACCCAGTAAACCTGGAAACGATGGCCAGCGTTCTCGATGCGGCTCTCCGCGCTCCATCCTGGGCGAATACCCAGCCCTGGGAGCTGTTCGTCGCGACGGGGAAGGTCCTGAACCGGATTCGAGCAAGGTACCTGGAGAACTACCACAACGGAGTGATGCGGAATCTCGACCTGCAAGCGCCGCAAAGCTGGCCTGCCCCACTGCGGGCCCGGATCGAGGATCTTGGAGCTAAGAGGTTCGCGGCGATGGGCGTAGACCGCGAGGACTCCGCGGCGAGGCAGAAGCTCGGAGAGCAGAACTTCAGACTCTTCGGCGCGCCAGCAGTCGTATACCTCTGCATGCAGAGGTCTCTGGGACCCTGGTCGATGTTCGACATGGGTTCGCTATCGCAGAGCATCATGCTCGCCGCGCAGGAACACGGGCTGGACTCCGCACCGGCCGTCATGCTAGTGGCATTCCCCGACATCCTTCGAGCCGAACTCGGGATTCCTGAAGATCTCGCGATCGCCATGGGAATCGCGCTCGGCTACGGCAACGCCGAGCACATTCAGAACCGCTACCGAAGTCCACGGCGATCTATCCAGGATGTGGTCCGATTTAGAGAGTAGGGAGGAGACTGAAGCATGGCCCTGGTTGTCGTCGGCGTCGTTCTGCTGATTCTCTGCGCGGTACTTCTGCTGGTACGGCGGTCGCAACAGGGAAAGCTCTCGGAGATCATGGCGACAGAGACCTCTACCTCCAGGCAACTCGCTGAGACGGCCAAATACGTGGCCGAACGGATGGGGGAGGCGGGCAGCTTCAATCAGATCACCGAGATCAAGGGTCTAGCCAGGTGTGATTCGCCGCTGACTTCTGAGGTCGCGAAGCAGCCCTGCGTCTATTACAGCATGAGCGTCTCGCGCGAGTACGAAGAGACCTACTGGGAAACCGACCAACAGACGAAGCAGCAGGTGTCCAAGACCCGCCGTAGCTCAGAGGTGGTCGCGAGCAACTCCCAGCGGATCCCCTTCTTCGTAGAAGACAGCACGGGCCAGGTACTGGTCGATCCGGCCGGGGCGGACGTGGACGCCGTACAGGTGGTGGACAGGTTCGAACCTGGGGAGAACACGATGTCCTTAGGCGCGCTCCGCATCGATCTCGGCGATCTGTTGCCACTCGGTTCGGGTCGCCACACGATAGGCTACAAGATCAGCGAGAAGATCATCCCACTCGATCGCAGCGTCTACGTGTTAGGCGAAGCGGTCGATTCCACCGGCAAAGTGACGATGCTGAAGCCAAGGGAGAAGGGCAAGAAGTTCCTTATCTCCCACAAGTCCGAGGAGGAGCTTGTCAGATCGACCGGCTCGACGATCCGATGGCTGCTGGTGGGC
>JAJZQK010000707.1 GCA_021847625.1 Chloroflexota bacterium | reverse complement strand
AGGTCAGCCCGCTGCCGTCCTTGGTGGCGATGAAGTCGTCGATGGCCAGGCCGATGAGGGCCGGGGCAGCTGCCCCGGCGATGGCGGCCAGCACCATCAGGGCCACTACCATGAGTAGCCTGCGCCAATAGGGCGCCATATAGCCGAGTAGGCGCTTGGTGGTAGCGATCGTATTCATGGGTTTGGCGTCGATAGTATCGGCGGAGCCGTGGAAGCGACCACCAGGACCGTGCATCATTGTCGTGTGGCCTCCTTCCCGGTGGATTCGGCTTGGGCCGTCAGGGCCTCCAGTTCGGCGGTGCTCGACAGCGGCTCGAAGGTATCGTCTTGCAGCTGTGAGCTCACGATCTCGCTGTAGAGCGCGCTCGTCGCCAGCAGTTCCTGATGGGTTCCCCGGGCGACGATTTGAGCATTGTCGAGCACGAGGATCAGGTCGGCGTTGCGCACGGTGCTGATGCGCTGGGCGATCACAAAACTGGTTCTCGTTTCCATTAAGCCATCTAGCGCCTTCTGAATTTGGTACTCGGTCTCGGCGTCCACGGAGGACGTGCTATCGTCCAGAATGAGGATCCGCGGGTCGAGGAGAAGGGCGCGGGCGATGGCGATGCGCTGCATCTGGCCCCCGCTCAGGCCGACGCCCACTTCGCCGATCTTCGTGTTATAGCCTTCCGGCTGCTCCATGATGAACTGGTGGGCCTGGGCCAGACGGGCAACCCTGACGACGTCCTCCAGGGAGGCGTCGGGCACGCCGTAGGCGATGTTCTCGCGGATCGTACCGCTAAAGAGAACGGTGTCCTGCAGCACGATGCCGATCTGGCTGCGCAGGCTCTCCAAGGTCGCGTCACGCACGTCGTGGCCGTCGATCGTCAACTGCCCAGCTGTCGCGTCATAGAAGCGCGGGATGAGGTTGATGATCGTGCTCTTGCCCGAGCCGGTCGTGCCCACGATGGCCACTGTCTGGCCGGGTTCGGCCTCGAAACTCACGTGTTGCAGCACGTCCCTCTCCATGCCGACGTACCGGAAGGACACGTCCGAGAAGGCCACCTTGCCTTGGACGGCGGGAAGGACACGCGCCTCCGGTCGATCGCTTACCTCGTTCTCGGCGTCGACCACTTCGAAGACGCGTTTGGCCGAGGCGCTGGCCCGTGCCACGCCCGCGGACAACATGCCCAGCATAAAGGCTGGGAACGTCAGGAAGCCAAGGTACGTATAGAATGCGACCAGCTCGCCTATGGTCAGCTCGCCGTTCACGACGAGGTTACCGCCGTACCAGATCACGGCCACGGTGCCCAGGTTGGCGATGAAGAACGTTACCGGGAACGCGGCGCTGAAGATGCGAACCACCTTCAGATTCTGGCCCAGCAGATCCTCGTTGGCCGTCTCGTAGCGCTGGCGCTCGTGGTCCTCGCGCACGAAGGCCTTGATGACGCGCACCCCGGCCAGGTTCTCTTGCAGGATCGTGTTAAGGTTGGCGAGCTTGACCTGCACGCCGGTGAACAGCGGGAAGGACCGCCGCATGAAGCCGCCGAAGGCGACGAAGATGAACGGCAACGTCAGCAACGCCAAGATGGCCAGCCGCCAGTTCATGACGATCAAGATGACGGTAGTACCGATCAGCATCACGATTGCGGAAAGGAACTGGACGAAGCCCCGGCCCACGAATTGGCGCACCATCTCCACGTCGCTCGTCACCCGTGTCATGAGTTGCCCTGTCTGCGACTGATCGTGGAAGCTGAAGCTGAGGGTTTGCAGCTTACCGTAGATCAGGTTACGGAGGTCATAGGCGGCGCTCTGCGCGGCCTTCTCGGAGAGATAGCCCTGCCCGAAGTTAAACATGCCGCGCGCGAGGGCGACCGCCAATAGACCGGCGGTTGCATACATAATGACTGTGAAGTTGCCCGGCGTGATGCCGTAGTCGATCGCCCGGGCGATCAGCTGCGGGGACACAAGGTTGGCAGCCGACACCAGGAGCATACTGGCCAGTGCCGCCAGGGCCGTCGCCCAGTAGGGCTTCAAGAAGCCCAAGGCGCGAATCAAGGGTTTCATACTTCCGTTCCCCTCATCGCTTCGATGTGAGTGAGTATTTCGGCTAGCGCAAGGCGTAGGGCTTCCCGATGATCCGCCGTTACGCCTGCTTCCACCTCCGCGCTCGTATCTTGCAGGAGCTGGGCCATGGCGGCTGCCGCCTCGCGCCCCTTCGCGGTTAGGTAGAACAGCGACGCCCGGCCATCGGTCGGGTGGGGCCGGCGCTCGACGAGCTCCCGCCGCTCGAGGATTTGTAGGGCGCGCGTGATGCTGGGCGGTTCCATAAGGACATGCTCTGCCAGTTCCTGAGCCATCTGGCCCGGCTGGCGATCAAGAGTCATGATCAAGGCGACCTGGGTATGGCTGTAATCGTGGCACGCCAACCGCCGCTCAATCAGCCGGGACAGCCCGTGTCCCACGAAGACGAGTTGGGCGGCGAGAGGAGCGCTATTGGCAAAGTCCTCGCATTTCACCTGGCGTAATCCCAATGATCAAGTAAGTTACTTGCGCAGCTAATTAAATATAGCGCCACAGAGCGGATTCTTCAAGGCGGTTCGGACTTGTCATTGCTGCGCAGCCGGCTGGTGGAGTAGTCTGGCTGCCGTTCTATCGTCATTCCCGCGGAAGCGGGAATCCATCCGGTGGCGGCCA
>JAJZQK010000706.1 GCA_021847625.1 Chloroflexota bacterium | reverse complement strand
GAGGTCGGCTCGCTGCTGTTGCAAAACCCCTGGACCCCCGCTTTCGCGGGGGTGACCCGTTGAGGTCGGCTCGCTGCTGTTGCAAAACCCCTGGACCCCCGCGAAAGCGGGGGTGACGTTGGCATCAAACTGTGACTCCGTCTATCCGCCCTCCTGAACCATGCCCGAGCCCGCAGGGCATGGCGCGGGACCTGCAATTGTTCACCCCGTGGATCAACGCCGACGGGGGCTATTGTGGGCTTCACGGCGCTTCTGCTATAATCGGCCGAGCAATCTGCCCGGCGCAGGCCGACACCGGGAGCGCGAAACCCGGCTCTCCCGGGCACCCGGCCCGAGTGTCCGGCCGGGCGTTGCCGTTATGCTTCGGAGTACTAGGAGGTAGTCGGTGACCGCAGCGCTTGAACAGATGGTCATTCCGTTTCTCGAGCACTTGTACGCCAGTATGGGCTATGTCGGCGTTCTCCTCGCCATGGCCATCGAAAGCGCGTGCATACCGTTGCCTAGCGAGATCGTCCTGCCAATGGCGGGCTGGATGGTTTCCCGTGGCATCTGGGACTTCTGGGTAGTCGTCGTCTTCGCAACGGTGGGGAACACGTTGGGGTCGGTCATCGCCTACAGCGTGGGCGCCTTCGGCGGGCGGCCCCTGCTGGAGCGCTACGGTCGCTATGTGCTCATCTCCGCCCACGACATGGAGATCGCCGACCGCTGGTTTGCAAGGTATGGCGAGTGGGCCGTCTTCTTCTCCCGCATGCTGCCCATCGTGCGCACGTTCATCTCCTTGCCGGCAGGAATCGTGAGGATGAACTTCGCGAAATTCATCGTGTATAGCACGCTCGGCGCCCTTCCCTGGTCGCTGCTGCTCGTCTACGCTGGCAAGATCGCGGGGGATAACTGGGTAGCGATCCGCCAATTCCTACATCAATTCGACTACGTCATCTTAGCCTTGTTGATCGCGGCGATAGCATTCTACGTCTACCGGCATCTGCGTCGCTCCGCCTCCCGCCGCGAAGAGGCCGGATAGGTTCCGTATAGACATCCCGGGTACTTGGCCGGCGCGGGTCGCCGGCCGCCGGATGCAGCTCACCGACCTCTCGTCGCGCCACACAAATCCGTCGCAAGCTCCCTGCCGGCAATGGCTTGGCCTGGCAGCGAACATGGCACGGAACGTGCAGCGATCCACTCGGAACTAGCACGGCAGGGAGGCAAAATGAAGATCACCTTATTTGAAATCGAGGATTGGGAACGGGAGCACTTCCAGAAGGGGCTCCCAGAACACGAGCTGAGCTTTCATCGTGACCCACTCGGCGAGGACACCGCCGTGCTGGCGGCCGATTCGGAGGCCGTGTCGGTCTTTATCTACTCACCGGTCAGCCGTAACGTCATCCAAGCCCTCCCCAAACTCCGGTTCATCGCCACACGTTCCACGGGGTACGATCATATCGATCTAGGCGCCTGCAAGGAACGGGGCATAACCGTCTCCAACGTCCCGCGCTACGGCGAGAACACGGTGGCCGAGCACACCTTCGGACTCATCCTCACCCTCTCGCGGAACATCCTCAAGGCCTACCTACGCACCACCCGCGGCGACTTCTCCCTCCGGGGCCTCGAAGGGTTCGACATCATGGGGAAGACCCTCGGCGTGGTGGGCGCCGGCAGCATCGGCCTGCACGTGATCCGCATCGCCAAGGGATTTGGGATGAACGTCCTGGCGTACGACGTGCGACCAAACCGTCTGATCGCGGAGGTGCTCGGCTTCGAGTATGCCTCCCTGGATGACCTCCTCGCGCAGTCCGACATCGTGACGCTGCACGCCCCCTATCTCCCGAGCACGCACCACTTGATCAACCGGGAATCGCTCGCCAAGATCAAGCGCGGCGCCTTGCTCATCAACACCGCCCGCGGCGCCTTGCTCGACACGGAGGCTCTGCTCTGGGCGCTGGATGAGGGGATACTGGGAGGCGCCGGCCTCGACGTGCTGGAGGGCGAGGAGCTGATAACGGAGGAGAGCCGCCTACTCACGCAGCCCACGGCGGAGGAGAAACTGCGCATGCTGCTCCGGCAGCATATCCTCCTACGTCGGGAGAACGTGGTCATCACCCCCCACAGCGCCTTCTATAGCAAGGAGGCGCTCCAGCGCATTATCGACACGACGATAGCCAACGTGCAGTGTTACGCGGAAGGGCAGCCACAGAACGTGGTCTCAGGCTAGACACGCCGAGGCCCAACACGTTCCGGTGCCCTCCGGCATCCCAACTCGCCCTCGGGCCGGCCCCGCCGCTCCCTCAGTCGGCCTAGGTAGCCCGGCATGGGCATTGCCGCCGGGGTGCTCGCTTCTGGGAGGGGTCACGCAGGCCCCCTTAGAGCTCTTGTCATCCTCGCGCAAGCGGGGATCCACTTCCTGATATGGCCACGCACCGAATGGATTCCCGCTTCTGCGGGAATGACGGCAGAACGGCGGCTTGACTATTCCACCAGCTGGCCGTGCAGCAACGACAAGGCCGGACAAGTCAGTCCGTGCGGGCCGACGCCCGTCCAACCCCCAGGCGCCTACCACCCGGCAGGCAACCCACCCCTGCACCTGGTGGCGAGCACCGCCATTCCGTGTTATTGCTCAGGGATAATGTCCGCTAACTGCTCAGCGATAATGTCCGAGTCAAGTGGCAGAAGGCCTCAAGTGCCGGCAAAGAGCCAGGCGCGCT
>JAJZQK010000705.1 GCA_021847625.1 Chloroflexota bacterium | reverse complement strand
GAGGATACCATCCGCCCGTCCGCGAGCGGCACCGCCCACTTCCACACCTCCTTGTGGAGGGGTTCGTAGTGGATCAGCACGCGGTCGACGTGGGGAACGCTGTCCTTGATGGCGGACTCGATCCGGCGGCTCGCCTGGTGGGCCTTCTCCAGGTCGCGCGTGCGCAGCACGATCTCCGCCTCGATGAACTTGTAACGGCCGGAATTACGCCCGACCAACGACTTGATCTCGGCGACGGCCCGGTCGGCGGCGATTGCTTCCCGCACCTTGGCCAGGGTCTGGGCGTCGACCGAGGCGTCCAGGAGCACGCGCATGCCGCCGACGAGCAGCTCCCAGCCCGAGCGGGCGATGAACAGCACGATGACGACGGCCCCGGCCCGGTCCAGCGGCAGGCCGACAAAGGCGCCGAGCACGGCGGCGAAGACGACGGCGGAAGATAGCACGTCGCTGCGGAAGTGCTGGCTGTCGGCGACGATGCTGGGCGAGCCCGTCTCTTTGCCGAGGCGGCGTTCGTACCGAGAGAAGAGGTAGGCGACGACCACGGTCAACCCGACGCCAGCGAGGGTGAGGGGCACGTTGGCGACCTCCCGGGTGGGGGTCAGCAGAGCCTCTCTGGCCACTTCGTAGCCGGCCATGAAGATGAGCAGGGCCAGGATCACGGAGACGACGTTCTCCACCTTGTAGAGCCCGTAGGGGAAGGACCGGGAGCGGCGCCCGGCGAGCCAGACTCCTACCAGCACGACGAGGGAGCCGAGCACGTCCACCAGGGAGTGGATCGCGTCGGCGGCGAGGGCCAGGCTGCCAGAAATCGCCGCCAGCGCCAGCTTGATCGTCGCCAGCAGCAGGTTGACGCCGACCGAATAGAGCCCCGCTCTTTGTGCCTTTTCCACTGCTGCCTCCTTCCCAGATCGTCCCCCGATCCTAGCCGCTGCCCGCCCGGGCTTGGTCGTCGGCGCCGAGCGCTTCCTTCACGTTTGCCCAGAGTTGTCTGATCTCGCGACCAACGGCGCCGTCCACGCACTCGGTGACCGCCTTCGCCTGGACCATCGCCTCGGTGACGGCGACGTCAAACGGGATTCTTCCTACCACCGGGATGCCCGCCTCCCGGCAGAAACCCTCGATCTCCCGAGCGCGGGCCGGGTTGAGGTCGCACTTGTTGATGCAGACGAGCGACTTCACGCCGAAGTGCTCGGCCGTCGCCAGCGCCCGCTCCAGGTCGTGGGCGCCCGCGACCGTCGGTTCCGTCACAAGCAGCGCCAGGTCCGCCCCGGCGCAGGCGGCGATTACCGGACAGCCAATACCCGGGGGGCCATCGACCAGCAGGTAGTCGTATTCCCGGCTTTGGCCCAGCTCGCGGGCCTGCTTCTTCACGAGGGTGACGAGCTTGCCCGAGTTCTCCTGGCCGGCGAAGAGGTGGGCGTGGATCAGCGGCCCGAAGCGGGTATCGGCGGCATACCACTTGCCCGCCAGCTGCTCTTCCATGCTGATCGCTTGGGCCGGGCAGCGGTACATGCAGGCCGCGCAGCCCTCGCAGGCCACGGGGTCCACCTGATAGGCTTCCCCATCGGGCGCCAGGGCCCCGAACCGGCACGCTTCCTCGCAGGCTCCGCAGGACGTGCAGAGGGCGAGGTCGATCTTCGCCAGGTGACCGCCGTGGAAGTCCTGCTCGGCCAGAGGCGTGGGCCCGAGGACGAGGCCGAGGTTGGCCGCGTCCACGTCGGCGTCGGCCATTGCCAGGCGGCCTTCTGCGGCGGCCAGGTGCGCAAGCGCCGCCACGACGGTGGTCTTGCCGGTGCCCCCCTTGCCGCTCAGAACGACGATCTCCTTCATCGCTTCGCCTCCTCCCGGATCCGCCGATAGAGGTCGCGGAACCGCGCCGCGTATTCCGGCAATGCCTCCACCAGCGGGTGCCCGTCGGAACAAGCCTCGGCAATCCGGCGGTCCAATGGTATACGTAGCAGAATCGGTATCTGCTCGGCACGGCAATAGTCGTCCACGCCACTGTCCCCCACGCCGTCGCGGTTGACGACGACGCCTACCGGCAAGCCGAGCTCGTCGCGGGCTACCTGCACGGCCATCCGCAGGTCGTGCAGGCCAAACGGCGTAGGTTCGGTCACCATTAAGGCGTAGTCCGCCCCACGCAGGGTATCCACCACGGGACAAGAAGTACCAGGCGGCGCGTCCAAGATTACGGTGTCCGGGCGCGCGGGGCCGTCGCCGAGCTTCTTCACTTCTCTGATTAACGGTCCGGCCATCGGCTCGCCGACGTTGAGCCGCCCGTAGCCGAGGGTCAGGCCGTTGGCCGGTCCCACCTCGACGACGCCGGTGGTGCGCAGCTCCTCGTGGATGGCGTTCTCCGGGCAGTTCCAGGTGCAGCTGCCGCAGCCGTGGCAGAGTTCGCCAAACACGAGCACCTGCTTGCCCAAGACGGCGATGGCGTGGAAGGCGCAGACCTCGGCGCAACGGCGACAGTAGGTGCATTTAGTTTCGTCCACCACCGGCGTGAGGATACCTACCTCGCGCCGCTCGGTGGCCATGGGTTGCAGGAAGAGGTGCGCGTTGGGCTCCTCCACGTCACAATCCAGGAGCGCCACTCGGCGTTGCTTGGCAGCGGCTTCTCGCGCCGCCGCCAGGGCCAGAGAGACCGCCACCGTGGTCTTGCCGGTGCCGCCCTTGCCGCTTGCCACTGCCACGATCATGGGAATCCTCC
>JAJZQK010000704.1 GCA_021847625.1 Chloroflexota bacterium | reverse complement strand
TCATCACTCGTCACTGCTCCGCCTGGGGGGTGACTTCGGGCAGGGAGAAGAGGTCTTGGTGGCTGCATTCGAGGCGGATGCGGCCTTGCGACAGGGAACGCGACCAGGCCATGGGCACGGCGACGTGTTTGCCGTGCTCGCCCTGGAGGGCGACGATCAACGTGATGAGCTCTCCCGTGTAGTCGTCGGTGATCAGGCCCACGAGGTTGCCGGCCGGGGCTTCGTGGCAGTTGACGCGCATGCCGTTCGGCAGGGCCACCGGCGTGGCGGGCAGGGTGCCATCCTCGGGGAAGAGCTCCGGGAACTCGCCGGGTTCGTGGTGGACGGCGGTCGCGGGCTCGGTGGCGGCGACGGCGGTCTTGCGCCCGGCGCGATAGCGGGGAAACTGGCCGAGTTCGTCCGCTTGGATCTCCAGGAAGATCTCGTCCTCGGCGGCGCGTTCCACGGCCCAGACCGGTATGGCCCGGTTATCGACGGCCCGGTCGTCGCTGGCCACCACCAGATGGCTGACGATGTTCGTACGCAAGTCGACGATCACGAGCTTGAGCGTGCCCACGCCCTCGCCGTCCATGGATGTGACGGGCATCCCAAACGTAAGGTCCAAGGACTCACCTCCAAATGCCGTCGCCACGGGTGCCATCGGCGGCCCGCGCGCCCGGACAGACGTCCTGCCGGACAATTTGCGCAGGATTCATTCCAGTGGCCGGACCGACGAGAAAAGCGAAGCCCCGGGCGCTTGGCCCGGGGCGGCGATGCTTGGACGTACTTCGCGATAGCGGCTATTCCAGGAAGTCCTTGAGCTTCTTGCGGCGGCTGGGATGGCGCAGCTTGCGTAGGGCCTTGGCCTCGATCTGGCGGATGCGCTCGCGGGTGACGCCGAGCTCGCGACCCACCTCTTCGAGGGTGCGGGTGCGACCGTCGTCAATGCCGAAGCGCAGCTCAAGGACGCGCTTCTCGCGCACGGCCAGGGTGTTGAGCACGGCCCCCACCTGCTCGCTGAGGAGCTGGCGGGAAGCGGCCTCGGGCGGCGCGACGCTGTTGCGATCCTCGATGAAGTCGCCGAGGAGGCTGTCCTCGTCCTCGCCCACCGGGATTTCCAGCGAGATCGGCTGCTGGGCGGCCTTGACGATGTCGCGCACCTTGTCCTGGGAGACGGCCATGCCGGCGGCGATCTCCTCCCGGGTCGGCTCGCGGCCGAGGTCCTGCTGGAGTTGGCGCGACATGCGGCTCATCTTGTTGATCGACTCGACCATGTGCACGGGCACGCGGATCGTGCGGGCCTGGTCGGCGATGGCCCGCGTTATTGCCTGCCGGATCCACCATGTCGCGTAAGTGCTGAACTTGTACCCACGGCGATAATCGAACTTCTCCACGGCACGGGTGAGGCCGATATTGCCCTCCTGGATGAGGTCGAGCAGCGAGAGGCCCCGATTGACGTACTTCTTGGCGATGCTGACGACGAGACGCAGGTTCGCCTCGGTGAGGCGTCGCCGTGCAGCGTCGCCCTTCGCCACCTCCAGCTCGAGGAGGGCACGCTCGTCGACGGCTAGGTCAATCTGCTGCAATGCCGCCGCGGCGTAGTTTCCTCGCTCGATCAACTTGGCCAGAGCCACCTCTTCCGCGGTGGTGAGCAGCGATACGCGCCCGATCTCCCGTAGGTAGAGGGTAACGGGATTCTCGACGCTCTCATGCGTTTCCAACTCCCGCCACGTTGAGGCGTGAGGAATGGCCGGTTCTATGTCCTCGGATTCGATCCTGTTCTGTGATTGCCAAGCCTGAATCGGTCCTGCTGCGATCTTCCCCTGAAATCCCACACCTTCCGTCAAATCAACATCTGCTATCAATAGACCATCCACCTCTTCATCGGCTTGGTGGTCGAGCGAGGAGGCTTCGCTCCCCCGTGACCACTGATCGGCAAAATCGGCGTAGTAAGAGTCACTGGACAAAAAGACATCTTCCGGAGGCTCCAGGAGTTCTTCCTCCAGGTCCCCGAGATAATCCATTTCCGTCGTGCTACCGAGCTGCAGTATCTCGGTGGCCCCCGTCGTCACCACAAGTATTCCCCCAAAACCACATGCTTATACGATCTATCTCTCGGCGGGTTACGCCGACAGCGTGCAGGTTAGGTGGCGCCGGCCGCCTTCGAGCCAGACAGGCAGGCCGCAGCCGCTTGGCGCCTGCCTGCCTTGAATGCCACAACTCTATATTTATAGCACGCAACCGGCCACTTGTCAACATGTTGAAATTGAGCTTGACACAGTTGGTAAAGTGGATTATATCTTAAGTGGACGATCCCAAGGTCTTGGCGGGGAGTCGGCAGGATCCACGGCCCGGCTCGCCGGCCGGCGCAGGACAAGGGGGTGACGATATGGCGACCTGGCGATACAGCTTGGCAACCTGGCTGGAGACGGCCTTCGGCGGTTCGCTGTACAAGGCTATCGTCTGGGCGGAGAGAACGGTAAAGGGGCCGGTGTTCGGCTGCCAGATGTGCGGGCAGTGCGCCCTCCGCTACACTGGCTTCGTCTGCCCTATGAGCTGCCCGAAGCAACTGCGCAACGGCCCCTGCGGCGGCTCCGAGAACGGCCGCTGCGAGGTCTATCCGGATAGGCCCTGCGTCTGGGTGCTCGCCCACCAGCGGATGAGCCTACTGCACCGGCAGGAACAGATGGAGCGCATCCTGCCGGAGATAGACTGGTCGCTGGTCGGCACTTC
>JAJZQK010000703.1 GCA_021847625.1 Chloroflexota bacterium | reverse complement strand
ACTGCTCGCTCCGCTTCATTCGCGAGCGCACCGGCAACGTGCCCCTGGAGGCGATGGTGCTCGAGTACGCGTCGCTCAGGGGCTCAACGGACGGGATGGACACGACCGTGATCACCGAGATAGCCGAGTACTTCGAGAACGAGATAGGCTACGAAATTCATCCAATGACCCCGTTCGTCGGCAGGAGCTTCAACGTCACCAGAGCCGGTATCCACGCGGATGGGTTGCTAAAGGACGAGGAGATATACAACATCTTCGATACAACTATGCTCCTCAACCGGCCTGCCGCGGTATCGGTGAGCAACGTATCCGGTTTGGCCGGCATTGCCTTCTGGTTGAACAACTACTTCCGCCTTCAGGGCGCCGACCGGGTCGACAAGAAGGACGAGATAACCGCCGTGATCAAGGCCTGGGTCGACCAGGAGTACGCGAGTGGTAGGCAGACGGTCATCAGCGACGAGGAGTTGGTCGAACTGGCGCAAAGGCACGCGCCTGAGAAGTTCGGCCGCGCAAAGGTGCGAGCATGAGAAATGAAGCGACTTGACGAGGCGCCGGGCGAGAACAGGTCCCTGCAGGCGCAGGTGTTCAGGGAGATCGAACTGGCGATCCTCGACGGGGCCTTCGCCCCGGGCGATAGCCTGACCGAACTGCGCCTCTCGGCCGACCTGGGCGTGAGCCGCACCCCGGTGCGGGAGGCGCTGCGCCAGCTGGAGCGGGAGGGCCTGGTCAGGACGGTTCCCAACAAGGGCGCCGTCGTCGTGGGGGTTTCCGAAAAGGACATCGACGACATCTACACCATCCGGACCTATATCGAGGGGCTGGCGGCACGGTGGGCAGCCGAACACGTCACGGATGAGGAGATTACCTCCCTGCGTGAGATCGTCGAGCTGCAGGAGTTCTACGTCAGCCGCGACGATGCGAAACAAGTGTGGCATCTGGACACGCGCTTTCACGAGCTGATCTACGAGTGCTGTCGCAGCCGGACACTCAGGCAGACCCTATCCAGCTTTCACCACTACATCCAGAAAGCGAGGGCCCTGTCCTTCAAGACGGCGGGCAGGGCCAAGGTCGCCGTGCAAGAGCACCGCGACATCCTCGAGGCCATCGGCAAGCGCGATGCGAGCGCCGCCGAGCGGCTCACGGCGGCGCACATCAGGAACGCCAAACGCAACTTCCTCGAAAACAACCTGCTGTCCGGCGGGCCCCGGAGCCCCGATCAGCCCCAATAAGCCTGCTAGACATTCACAGCAACTTAGCCCGAACAAACAGCCGGGGAGGCCACAAGGCCTCCCCGGCTGATCCTTCCATATCCGCCGGTCGCTAGATTGACTATAAAGCCCAAAGGGTTATAATTTAGATTGTCGGCAGGGCAGTCGCTTGGGGGTGCCTCGGGTGGGCCGGCGATGGCCGGGAGAGAGGCCCGCTCCCCGCAATTTGCGTTCCTGAAGGATAGAGGTCCCTGCTAGGCGGCGGTCTCCTGCCGACGGACGTGCGCACTTGCGGCAACTAGGAGGTTGCGATGCGAAGCGTAGCTCTCTTGCGGGTAATTCTAGCGGCCCTCTTGCTGGTGGCGCTTTCGGGCGGTGTGGCCCTCGCCGCCAGCAACGACACTCCCGACGCGGCGGTCGCCGTTTCCGCCGCCAACCCGTCGGGGACGGGCACCATCGTCGGCGGCAGTAACAGCATCTTCCGCTATTACCGCTTCTCCTACCCCGGCGCCGACACCTCTGTCATCATCCACCTGACCTGGAACCCCGGCTTCGGGGCCACGGACGCCGCCTTCAACTTCAACGTCTACGGACCCAACGGCCTCGCCGGCCGGGGCGAGCGCGGCGAAGACGTCGGTCCCGCCAGCACCTCGGTCCTTAACTTGCGCTCCCAGGTGGCGGGCGATTACCTCGTGCAGGTCTACAACTACACACCGGCCACGACGAGCGCCTACACCCTCGACTTCACCGGCCTGGGGGCGCCGCCGGTGACGGCGGTAGGCAACACGACCCCTGGGCAGGCAATCCAGGTGGAAGAGCAAGCGCCGACGGCGGTCGGCACCCTCACCGGCCAGTCGCAGGGCGCCTTCCGCTACTTCACCTTCGGCTACCCCGGCGTCGACTGGGAGACCACCATCAGCGTCACCTTCAAGCCCGCGCGCTGGATCCCGGAGTCGGCCTTCGGCTTCAACGTGTACGATGGCGATACCTGGGTGACGACGAGCGCGGAGACCTCGCGCGGGCCGGAGTCGGTGACGGCCGCGGCCACGGTCCAGCGCTTCCAGCCCGGCACCCTCACCGTCCAGTTGTACAACTACGTCGAGGGGGTGACGGCCGAGTACCAGCTGGGGATAGGCCACGCCTCCGGGGCGACGGTGACGGCCGTCGGCAACGACGCGCCGGAGCGGGCGATCACGCTCACGCCCCAGCTCACGGCCGCGCGCGGCACGCTCGGTGGGAACGGTAGGTCGTCCTTCAACTACTACGGCTTCAACTACCAGGGCGACGGCACGCCGCTGACGATGAGCCTGCAATTCTCGCCGAGCCGCGACCTCACGGGCGACGGCGTGGGGTTCAACATCTATAAGGGCGGGGACCTGGCGGCGTCGTCGTTGCTGACGTACGGACGCAACTACACGGAGAGCCTGTCCTACCTCACGTTCACCCCGGACACGCCGGGCTACTACGGCATAATGATCTACTCCTATGCCCCGCAGGGCATGCCG
>JAJZQK010000702.1 GCA_021847625.1 Chloroflexota bacterium | reverse complement strand
CGGCTGGCTCGCAGTTGTGGCGCGAGACGTTGACCACCCACTGGCGCCACGCGGCGAGGTCCGGCATCGTGCGGATATGGCGAGTGATGTGAGGCGGCTGGGCATACCAGAGCCCCAGCAGTTCGCCGCCGTCACCCACGCCGAGTAGAATGGAGCCACCGCCGCTGTTCGCCATGGCGACGATCGCCCGCGCGATGTCGGCAGCGTCCGCCTCGGCCGCCTTGAACTCGGTCCGCTGGTCCTCGCCGTGGCCGATGAGCGCGCGGAACTCTTCCTTGGTCATCGCTCCCTCTCAACCAGTGGCGAAATGGCGCCTCCGCCCTCGGGGCCGCGCCGCGCCTTGGCGCCGAAGCGCTTCTCGTAGATGGCGTGCACCCAGTCCTCGACCGGTGCCTTCCACTGCTGCTTGGGTGACGGGATGTTCTTGATTAGGCTTCTGGGGCTCAGCCCCAGATCCTTGGCCATGCGCACCGCGTCCTCGGACAGCCGGCAGCGCCGCTGCGCTTCCGTCCAGAGCTGCTGGTCGGACTTCTTCAATTCTACTCCACAGCTCCGTACGACATATCCGGTTACTTCACTGGAATCGGGCGGGGAGCACGGCTCATCCACACCGGTATCCGCTCCCGCGCTACGTTCTGCGGCGCTGGTCTAGGCAATCAAGGAAGGCACTCAACGCGCGCCATTCCTCGGGCGTCCTGATAGTCTCCACGGCGCGGCGGAAGAAGCGCAGCGCCTCCTTGTCGCGCGCGATGGCTTCCAGCACCGGCGGCAGCTTGTTGGCGAGCTCCAACAGCTCCATCTCATCTGCCCCGAGAGCGCCGGCGAGGTCGTGGATCGTCTTGATCGACGGCGTGTGGTCAAGCCGGTCGTTCTCGATCTTCGAGAGGTAGGTAGAGTCTACACTCGCCCGCTCGGCCAACTGGCGCTGAGTGAGATTGTGCTGGTGCCGCAACTCCTTGATGCGCTGCCCAAAGGTCATAGCTGGCCTCCTGCCGCGCGCATTATAGCCGATCATTGACTTGAATTCAACCTCAACCGAATGCTAGGATCAGGGAGGCGGCACGTCGCTGCCTCGGGAGGGCGATGCCAAGGCCGACGTGATCGCGTGCCAAGGACGCGGGCCGGATCGCCAACGGAGTGGATGGCGCGATGACTGCATCGAGGGCTGAAGACGACCGGTCGGGCGTGCGGCCACGCTATGGTCGGACAATGGAGCGAACGTCGACCTGCCGCTGATGCCGGGCGGCCCGATCGATCGCTGGTCGCGCTCCCTGTGGGGTCCCCTCGCGCGAGCAGCCAGGGCGGCGCTGCGGCGGGCATAGCACACGAGCCACGCACGAGGAAACGGCCGAGGAGACCACGAGGGGCATATCCAGGAAAACGGCCCGTTGTCAGCCGCGTGCGGAAGCAGGCCGGCCCGCCTTCCGCCGCTCGTAGTGTGCTGCTGCCGCTGCCTTCTTGCGCGTCCGATAGCACGCCAGGCAGAAGCGCGCATTCGGCGGGCGATCGGCCAGGCTTGTCCCACACGCGGCACAGGTCCGCTCCGGCAGCGCCACATCGGCCGGGACGTAGTAGTGGTCGGTGCCGGGGCGCAGCGCGGGAATCTGGCCGGTGCGGGCCAGGCGGGAGATGTAGCCGCGACTGACGCCCAGCCGGGCTGCGGCCTCGGTGGTACTGACCAGGGCCAGCGTCCGCTCCAGGGTGGGCCGCTCGGCGTTACTGGGTTGTTCTGTACAAGATGACAGGAAGAGGAACCGAGCATCCGGTCAGTGCCTCATCTGCTGCCCGGGCGAACGTCTCGTCATCCTGCTGCTGGCTACTCGACGATTCCCCGCAGTGCCGGCTCTCGCTCCTCGCACGATAGGCTGAGGAACGAGCTTGGGCTCCGCTCCTACGTCATCGGCCGCAGCTGGGGATCGCCGAGAGCGCAGACCACTCGCTCCGCACACTAACCAAGTCGGTCGGCCGCAGCAGCCGAGCGTGCAGGCTGGCTCCCCCAGCATAGATGCTGGTAGGCGTACGCACGGCACTTCGGAACCGCGCATCGAGGGCCAGCAGGCTCGCCCGTGGCGAGAATCCGGCGCATCTGGGCCATCGTTCTCAACACGCCTCGTTCGAGGCTCTGGCCGAATATGACCTGCTCACGATGGTCGCCCGCCAACACGACGATCCCGTAGGGTGGGCGGATCCCATAAGTGTCCTGCACGAGGAGACAGAGCACGCCGACGAGCAAAACGTGCGATTGCTGGAGGCGGTGAGCAGTCGGCTTCTGTTCCACCGGCATGCACGCGCCATTGACCTTCAACAGGTGATCGCAGCGTCCGACCAGCCCAAGCAGCTCAGAGCGGAGCGTGGGCGTGCGGACGACGGAATCGTCGGCGGAGATGATGTCGCCGTCCCCAAGGCCGAGCCCCCTCAGCGGACTCGGCTCCAGCGTACGAGGAGAAAATACACGGCCGCGATCAACACAAGAAAGGCAACCAGGAGTTCGGCACTCATGGCAGCAGTCTGAGTAACAGGGTGATGAGTAGGGCGAGGACCACCAGCGATAACTACCGGCAGAAGCCACTGAGCGATGCTGGCTGCCCGCACGAGGTCGATCTGCCGCCCGATCTCGCGGTGCAGTCTGCTGCCGAGCTGGCGGCGTGCACGGATGTCTGGCGTGACGGGCCCGCGGCAGCGCTGGAGATACCAGGCCTGCGGGCAGAAGGCGAAG
>JAJZQK010000027.1:1756-14972 GCA_021847625.1 Chloroflexota bacterium | reverse complement strand
GGCCATAGATACCGTATGGATCCCCGCTTCCGCGGGGATGATAGAGGCAGGCGCCCACGACGGCCCTACGCCTAGGGCACGGGTAGCGGCCAGGCGCCCACCTTGCGCACTGTGCCGTTGGTTGATGCCAGCACCACCGACGTGCAGGCGGTTGTCGCTCTCAAGGGCGAGCCACAAAAGGCTCGCCCTTGCCGCTGCAGGCCGTCGAGGCCGGGTTGATGCTATTTCGTCTGCACGGGCGGCGTTTCCGGCGCCTGCTTGCCCGGGATGCCCTCTTCCTTCCTGTGCCCATTTCCACTGACGTCGATCTTGGGCCCTCCCCAGGAGACCGGCGGGACGAAGCCCTTTTCTACGAAGTCCTCCCGCCAGGCGCGGTCGAGGATCGCTCCCGCCTCTTGGGAATAGCGATTCAACGTCGGCACCAGCGAGCCCACCATGTCTTCCGCCCCGGGGTGGGTCGGGTGCGGCCGGTACTCTTTGTAGAGGTCCCGGAACACGTGGGGATGGTCGATCAGCATGCAAGGCCGCAGCAGGTTCTCGTTGTAGGGCTGGCGGGCCTGGATCGCCTTGAAGTACGGCGACTGGAGGCACTCGAAGAGGTTCTTCTCCTTCACGTTGTCGGTGGCGAAGTGGCAGAAGATGCAGGGCTCGACGTCGCCGTAGGAGTTAATGTGGATGTACTGGCGACCGCCGGCGATGCAGCCGCCGACCCAGGGGGCGTCGTTCCAGAAGTCGGCCACGAAGAGGGGCTTCTCGGCCCTGATGCGGTTGGCGCCGTGGGTGCGCATGCGCTCTCGCTGTTCGGGGGTGGGCATGAGGGACAGGTCCGGGTCGCGGCCGACGGGCATGTATAGGAAGTGCCAGCCCATGATTGCCCCCTTCTGCACCAGCATGTCGTTGAAGGGGTCGCCGATAACAGTCTCCAGGTTCTCACGAGTCAGCATCGAGGAAAAGCCGAAGAGAAGGCCGTACTTGCGGGAGAAGTCCATGGCCTGCATCACCTTCTGGAAGGTCCCCTGGCCACGTCGGGCGTCGGTGTCCTCCTCGAAGCCCTCCAGGCTGTAGATGGGCACCACGTTGCCCAGGCGTCGCATCTCGCGCGCTACCGGCTCGGTGATGAGCGTGCCGTTCGTGAACATCATGAAGACCGTGTCCGGATGCTTAGCGAAGAGGTCCATTAGCGGGCGGTAGACCATGGGCTCGCCGCCCAGGAGGATCATCATGTGCACGCCCACATCCTTCGCCTCGGCGATGACCCGGTCGAAGACCTCGGTGGGTAGGTCGTCCTCGTGGCCGTATTCGCCCGCGTAGCAACCGGGGCAACGCAGGTTGCAGCGCATGGTGGGGCTGACGAGGATGAGGAAGGGGACGACGGCGCCGTGATCCCATAGGTAGCGGCGCCGTCGTCGGCCCCAGAGGTGATGGCGTCCGAGCATCGTCTCGGCCAGGCGGGCTTGCACGCGGGGATGGACCTCGCGGAGACCTCGCCAGAACAGGCCGTGCCCCTCGCGGGGTTCTTTCCGGTTGCGGCGCAGCGCCGCCGCATGGAACTTGTAAGTGGGGTTGGTGGTGAGTCTCTCGAACACGGCCAGGGCGGCGGCGATGCTCTGGTCAGGCAGACGGTTTGCGATTTGGAACGTCAGGGCCAGAGCCTTGAACAGCAACTTCTCACGCAACCGGAGTTTGCTTCTGGTCGTTACAGCCGGGTTATCTGCCAACTGCGTCAAGGCAGTGCCTCCTTACGGTTGCCCTCTCGGGGTGGTTGCTGGCGTTTACTGCAACTTCTGGGCCAAGGGAAGGGTCAGACCCTTCCCAAACGTATGTTTAGTACCCAAGTCCTCGCCTAATCACGCCGGCCTACAGCCAGGCTGCCGACGGGCGACTAGTGACATTAGGCTCGACATAACTCTGAGTGCGGGCGCTGTTGCCCGTCGCATGTCTTTGCGGTGCGCGTTAAAAGGCGCTGTTGCTCGCTAAAGCAGAGCATGGTATGATGGCCGGGCAAGCAAACGCCAAGACGGCTATTGGCGGGGTGGGGGAGGTTGGGATGAACGAGATCATGACGCTGGAGGAGGTGGCCGACTACCTCCGGGTGCACTACACTACCGTGCGGCGCTGGTGCCACGGCGGCGAGCTGCCCGCCCTGCGGGTCGGCCGTACCTATCGCATTCGCAAGGCCGACCTCGACGCCTGGTGGCAGGAACGCACCCAACGGCCGGCCGCCCACGGGTCCGGCACAATCGAGGATGGGGAGTAGGGGAGGGCGTATGCAGCGGATCATCGCGGTAGCAAATCACAAGGGCGGTTGCGGCAAGACGACCACTACCTTCAACCTGGCCGGCGCGCTGGCCGAGAAACGCCGGAAGGTATTGCTGATCGATATGGACGCGCAGTGCGCGCTGTCCAAGGGCTTCGACGTCGTCCCGCCGTACGGCATCTCCCTCTCCGACGCGCTGGCCAGCGAGAGCGTCGACCTGGGAGAGGTGATCTGCTCGACGGCCGTCGACTACATCCACGTGATCCCGGCCGACGAGCGGCTGCGCGAGGTGGAGCTGGGGCTGGCCGGCAAGTTCGGACGCGAGCTGCGCCTGCGGGCGGCCCTGCGCGAGCACCCCCAGGCGGCCTACGACTTCATCCTCATCGACTGCGCCCCCTCGCTGGGCTTCCTGATGGGCAATGCCCTCGTCGCCGCCGGCGAGGTGATCATCCCCGTCGATTTGGGCACGGACAGCCTCGACGCGATGGTAGAGACGATGGAGCACATGCGCTTCATCCGCAAGGAGATCAACTACTCCCTGCGGCCGCTGGGCATCCTCATCAACGACGTCAAGTCGCGCACGGTCTACATGCAGCAGGCCGAGGAGTTCCTGCGCGGCAAGTACGGTGACCTCGTCTTCAAGGCCGTGATCAACTCCTCCGTCGTCGTGCCCGACGCCAAGCGGGCCCGCCAGCCGATTGTCTTCTACCAGGGGCGCTCGCCGGTGGCCGAGCAGTACCGGCAGCTGGCGGACGAGGTCATCGCCCGCGGGGAGGGGCAGCATGGCCAAGCGTAGGCGGCTCGACTTCTCTGGTGTGGCTGAGCCCGTGCAGATCGGCGGCACGGCCCGAGAGATACTGCAGAAGACGGTCGACGACGGCGTCGCCGACCTGGACATGGCCAAGGCGATCCGCCTGGAGCTGATCGAGCCCGACCCCGACCAGCCGCGCAAGCACTTCGACGCGGAGGCCCTGCAGGAGCTGGCCCAGAGCATCCGCGTGCAGGGGGTCTTGCAGCCGATCGTCGTGGAATGGATCGCCGAGGCGGAGCGGTTTCGCATCATCTCCGGCGAACGGCGTTGGCGGGCCACCCGCCTGGCCGCCGAGCTGCAGGAACAGGAAGAGGAGGGCAGCGGTGCACCCCGGCGCGACCTCAGCCGCATTCCGGCGGTCATCCGCAATCCCAACGCCATCGACCGCTACCTGCAGCAGGTCTACGAGAACGAGCAGCGGCGCGACTACTCGGACGTAGAACGGGCGTTCGCCTACGAGCGCCTCAAGGAGTCGCTGGGTCTCACCTGGGAGGAGCTGGCGGCCAAGCTCGGCCTCTCCAAGGGGCGCGTCCACCAGATCCGGCGGACGAAGAACCGCTTGGCGCCCGCCGTGCAGATTGACATAAGCACAGGGGCCTTAACCGGTCGCCACGGCCTCTACCTGGCCCCCCTGCCGGGGGAGGTGCAGGAGGCGGTGGCGCAGGCGGTGAAGGACCACCATCTCACGCACCAGCAGACGAAGACGGTCGTCGACCGCGTGCGCACGGCCCTGGCCGCGGAGCCCCCCGTCGAAGCTGTCTCCGCCGCCCCAACCGATCCAGCAAGGAGCGCTGCTGCCGCCACGGCAGGGGAGAGGCCAAGTGGCGGCAGCCAAGACAATAACTTGACAGAACATAAGGCGGTTTCGCCAGCGCCGGGGGAGGGGTCGGCGACGAGGGTGGCCGCCGTGGTAGAGGAGACGGTGGCCGTCGTTACCGCCGCCAAGCCGGAGATCCCGCGCTCCCGGCGGGAGGACCTGGACAAAGGGTTGGCCTTGGTGCGCCAGCTGCTGCGGCGGGACTGGCAGGTGCCGGAGGCGGCGGCCGACCGGGCCAAGTTGGCCGGCGCCCTGGACGAGCTGATCGCCTGGGCCCAGGGCCTGAAGGCGCGGCTGGGGGGCTGAGATGGGTGTAACATGTTACACCAGGCGCCGAGTCGGCGACGGCGAGCGCCCAGACGCGCTAGGACTCGATGTCCACAGTGTCCAGGGACACCGGTTGCGGGCCGTCTGCGGCCGCTCAGAGCGATCTGCGGGACAGTGGCCAAGGTGTAACATGTTACACCTTGAGGCCTGGCGGCCGGTCGGCTCTTGCCCTGGGCCTGCGGGCCGGCTGGCGCTTACTGGTAACCATTAGAGCCATAATATCTAGCACAAAGCCGGGGGATCGCCCGAGGGGCATTTTGGCGCCCTTCTGCCCCTCCCCCACCGGTACGGCTGATATTCCTGTTGTCGTAGGGGCGGACGGCTCTGTCCGCCCCGGGTGGCCAAGCGATGACCGTCTCTAACAGATCTCCGGTCGCTCGTCGTTCACGGCCGACCGCAGCATGGTTGTATCCCGATCTCATAGCTCGGCGACCCTCACCTAAACCCCTGGCCTTGGTGCCCGCCAGCTGGTATACTGCTTGACCAGTGAGACTAGAGACTGCCGAGGCTGCTCGCTATGGCCCTGCAAGACCAACACGGCTATCCGACCTTGCCGGAGGCAATCGACGCCTTCGGCGAGACCCTCGTCGCTAAGTCGCCGCGCACCGCCGCGAACTACTTCTCGGCGCTCAACCGCTTCCGCGAGTTCCTGATCGACAACCATCTGGACCCCGACACCCTCACCACCGACCAACTGGCGGCCGAGACCATGGAGCGTTTCTATACCTGGCTCCTGAAGGGCTACGGTCGCGAGCGGCGGACGACGGCGGTGGCCTACACAAGCGAGGTGCGGGCCTTCTTCCGCTTCCTCGACCGTCGCCGCTGGCTGCATCCCGACCTCTCCTACGAGCGCATGAAGGACGGCCTGCGCGAGCTGATCGGCCGCCTCCATTACAAGACACCGCGCGTGGATGACGCCGTCGCCCTCGTCGTCACCCACGCCAAGGGTCTGCCCGTGCCGGAGCCGGACGGCAAGAAGGACCAGCCCCGGCTGGAGCTGCTGCGCGACCGGGCTATCCTGACGACGCTCTACGCGACGGGCATGCGCCGCGAGGAGCTCTCGCGCCTGAACCGCACCGACATCCAGGACGGCCGGGCCACCCAGGGTCTCATCACCGGCAAGGGCGATAAGGAGCGCGTCGTCTTCTTCGACGACGAGTCGCTGGCCGGCATCAAGGCCTACCTCGAAGCCCGCCGCGATATCTACCTGCCGGTCTTCCTGCGCCACGACGACGGCCGCGGCAAGCCCGGGCCCCGTGGCGAGCACTGGCGCCTCTCTCCCCAGTCGGTCTGGGCCGTCGTCAAAAAGTACGGCAAGCTGACGGGGGTAGACGTGACCACCCATCACCTTCGCCATTTGAAGGCGCGCGTTATGTTAAATCGAGGAGCTCAACTCTCCGAGGTCCAGGATATCCTCGGCCACGCTTCGCCGGAGACGACGAAGAAGATCTACGCACCCTACACGACCCAGCACCTGCGCGAGGCCTTCGACCGCTTCAGCTTGCCGGCCGAGGACCTCGCGAAGCGGGTGAAGCATCCCTAAACACGAAATCGCCGCGCGCTTGGCAGCTACGACCGGCGCGGGACGCCTGGCGGGCAGGAGGTGACGTATGGCTGGCGAACTGCAAGAGGTCCCGGAAAGCGCGCCCCAGACGGGGAAGCCCTGGAGCGGCAGGACCTGGACGCTCTTCGGCCTGGGCATGGCGGCGCTGGCCGTCGCCGCCTTCGCCGTCACGGTGCTTGCCCTCTCTGCCTACACTCCGCTGGGAGGCGCCCAGAGCCAGCCGACCCCCACCGCCTACGTGGCGCTAGCCCCCACGGCCACTGCCTCCCTTTCACCTACGTCCACTGCGACGGCCGTGCCGACGAAAACGCCGACGCCCCGGCCGACGAAGACGCCCACCCCGCGGCCCACGGCCGGGCCGAAGGCCACGCCGGCGACGGCAGTAAGCACGCCGAGCGCCCGCCTGGCGTCCGTTATGGCCAGGGCCGCGGCCGTGCGGTCCCTCCCGCCCAAGGAGAAGGTCCCCATCAGATACCTCTCGCGCGAGGAGGTCGGCCCCTACATGCGCAACCTCTATGAAGAACAGTACTCCCATGAGGACGCCGCCAAGGACGAGGCCCTGTTCGTCCTCCTCGGCCTGCTCGACGAGGGCGACGACCTGTACGAGTCCTACCTGGCGCTCCTGGGCGAGCAGGTGGTGGGGTTCTACGAATTCGACTCGCACGACATGAAGCTCGTCGGCGAGCCCACCTCGCCCACGACGATGGAAGAACTGACCCTCGTGCACGAGTATGTCCACGCCCTCCAGGACCAGCACTTTGACATGGGCGCGATGGCTAAGGAAGTGGAAGGCAACGGCGAAAAGGGGCTCGGACTGCAGGCGCTGGCCGAGGGCGATGCCACATTGGCCATGGTGGCCTACGCCATGCAGAATCTATCGCGCGACGAGATGACCGCCCTGCAGGAGCAGTCCGGCAGCTTCGACAGCCGGCAGCTCGACAACGCCCCGCCCGCGCTGCGGAGCACGCTGCTCTTCCCGTACCTCCAGGGGGCGACGTTTGTGGCCACCCTCTTCCAAGCAGGTGGCTGGAACGCCGTGAACGACGCTTATAGCCATCCTCCCCAGACTTCCGAGCAGGTCCTCCATCCCGAGAAATACCTCCAAGGGGAAGGCCCCAAGGAGGTCAACCTGCCCGACGTGGGGGCGGTCCTAGGGTCGCCGTGGTCGGTGGTGGACCGCGACACCTTCGGCGAGCTGGGCCTGCAGATGTACCTACAGGATGGCGTGCAGGCGAAGACGGCCACTGCCGCCGCGGCCGGTTGGGGTGGCGATAGTTATGTCCTGCTGAGCGACGCCGCGGGCCGCTACGCCCTCGCCTCGCTCAGCGCCTGGGACAGCGTGAAGGATGCCACGGAGTTCTTCGCCGCCCTGCGTTCGTTGGGCGGCACGGGAGGCGCGGGCGACACGCACCTGACCTGGAGCGCCCTAGGCAAGCACGGCTACGCCAGCCCGCAGGGCGACAAGGTGCTGCTGGTCATCGCCCCCGACGAGGCGACGGCCGCCAAGATCGCCGGGGCCTTCCCGGGATTCTAGACCGGCGACCTTGGCCCACCTGGCAGGAAGACCAGGCTGTAGCATTGGTTGGCACCTTCGTATTATGAGGAGGATTACAGATGGGAAATTGGCGAGACGTTCTGAACGCCGATCCACTGCCTTGGCTGCTGGACGACAAGGATCCCGCCGTGAAGCACCTGGCGCTGTGCCAGTTGCTGGGCCGGCCCGCGGACGACCCCGAGGTCGCCAGTTCTCGGCGTGCTGCCATGGGAACGGGCCCCATTGCCGCGATCCTGGCCGCCCAGGCGCCGGAGGGCTTTTGGGTGAAGCCCGGAGCGGGGTACGGGCCCAAGTACCGGGGCACCGTCTGGCAGCTGATCTTCCTCGACCAGCTGGGAGCCGACCCCGCCGACCCTCGCGTGAGGGCCGCTTGCGAGTACGTGCTTTCCCACACCCAGGCGGAGTCCGGCGGTTTCGCGGCCTCCGCCGTGGCCAAGGAGGTCAGCCCGTCCCCTTCGTATGTCATTCACTGTCTGAATGGCAATCTGGTGCGGGCGCTGCTCGGCTTCGGCTGGGAAGGGGACCTCCGCCTGCAGCGAGCCGTCGACTGGCAGGCCCGCGCCATTACCGGCGAAGGGCCGATCAGGTTCTACCAGTCCGGCACGAATGGCCCCGGCTTCT
Source organism: Chloroflexota bacterium (assembly GCA_021847625.1). The sequence goes on along the minus strand of JAJZQK010000027.1, from coordinate 7,020 downwards.
GCTGCAGCGCCAACGAGAAGCTTCCTTGCGCCTGGGGGGCCGTGAAAGCTATGCTTGGCCTCGCCCGCATCCCGGCCGAGCGCCGAGCCCCCCACGTGCAGCGGGCCGTCGAAGAGGGGGCGGCGTTCCTGCTCAGTTGCGACCCGGCCAAGGCCGACTATCCGCTGGCCTGGGGAAACACGAAGCCTAACGGGTCGTGGTTCAAGCTGGGCTTCCCCTCCGGCTACGTGACCGACGTCCTCCAGAACCTGGCGGCGCTCTGCGAGCTCGGCTACGCCCATGACGACCGGCTGGCGAACGCGACGAGATGGCTTCTCGGCAAACAGGACGGCGAGGGCCGCTGGCGCAACGAATACTCCTATCATGGCAAGATGTGGGTCGACGTCGAGAAGCAAGGGGCGCCCAGCAAGTGGGTCACCCTGCGCGCCTGCCGGGTCCTCAAGGCGGTCTACGGGCCGTAACCCCTACCCGCTCCTCTGTTGACAACGGGTCCCTCCCTGGGATATTCGTATGTACTGGTGAGGGGAGTTGGCGCGGGACCTGGCCAAATGGCCAGGACAAAGACTAGCCACATGCCTAGACCATTTGTTGTACAGCTGGGGGTGCTTTTTCATAGCACCCGGGGGTATGCTAATGGTGCAGGGCCGGCAAGGTCCTGGAGCACATTGCTGTGACGGGGAGCGGCATTGGGGGTACGAACTTATGGCGGATCATGACCGATACTCGCCGGACCGCGGAAACGGGGGCGCCGCCGACATTTTAGAGGACATCTTCGGCGTGGCCGCCGACCCCCAGAGCTACCTCAACGTCGTCTACCACCTTCTCGGACTCCCCCTCGGCACGGCCTACTTCGTCTTTCTGGTCACGGGCATCTCCTTGGGGCTCGGCCTGTTGGTCATCGGCGTGGGCCTGTTGATTCTGCTGGCGGTGCTCCTGGGCTGGTACGCCCTGGCCGCTTTCGAGCGCGAGATGGTCATCCGTATGCTCCGCGTGCCGATCCCCCCGATGTCGCGGCCCGGCTCGCCCAACCAGGACATCTTCTCCCGGCTGCGCGACCTCCTCCGCAACCCGATAACCTGGAAGAGCCTGTTCTATCTGTTCGCCCGCTTCCCGCTGGGCATCTTCAGCTTCAGCGTCGCCGTGACGGCCATCGCCTTCACCGTGGCCATGGTGACGGCCCCGTTGACGTATAAGTATGCACCGACGGTAGCGGGGCTGATCTACATCAATACCCAGAACGAGGCTATCCTCTGCTCCCTGCTCGGGCTCGTGGTTGGCGTCGCCTCGCTGCACTTGATGAACGGCCTGGCCTACGTGCAGGCCCGTTTCGCCAAGTTCATGCTGGGCAGCGGCGAATAGCCCCCCAGGCCGGCCGCTCCCAAGGGCAGCAAAAGGCGCGGCTTGGCGCGGCGGCGAAGTCCAGTCGTCGTGTCCACTCTTGTTCTCCATCTTATCTCCAGTATCCGCCCGCCACCCATCGGCAATAACGGTGCCGGGCAGGCCGGCACGGCCGATTTGGCGCCAAGAGCCACGGGGACTGTACAATAGAAGTTGAGAGTCGGCAGCTGCCTGCCTTCTTCCGTAGGGGCCGGATCCGCCCCTACGTAGCGGCGGCCGTCTCCTTGCCCTGGCGGACTCGCTGGCCGCCGCTACGGGCAGACCCCTGAGCGCGTCTTCGGCATGATCCAGCGGCTGGGCCTCGCGCCGCCCGTGGTCATGTCGGGCGGCGTCGCCCACAATGGGGGCGTCGTGCGTGCTATAGAGCGGCGGCTGGGCTGCGAGGTTGCCGTCGCCGCCGACCTCGCCCACGACGGCGGTTGATCTCCGGAGTTTACCGCCGGGAGCGCAGAGTGAGAGAGGACTGTTATCGTTAATGGCAAGTCCCTTTCAGCGCTCTCCGCGCCCTCCGCGGTGTTCTTCGTCCCCCCACGTTCATCAGGGCACGTAGACAGACGGACACACCACCGCCCCTGCAAACGATGGCACACAAGCTGCAGCAGAACAAGCACAATCGTCGAAAGGAGGGACATGGTTTGCCGGAGAAGCGTAAAGATGAAGGCAAGATGACCGTCAGCGAGGCCGGCCACAAGGGCGGCGAGAAGGTGTCCGAGAAGTACGGCCACGAGCACTTCGAAGAGATCGGTCGCAAGGGCGGCGAAAAGGTTTCGGAGAAATACGGGCACGAGCACTTCGAGGAGATCGGCCACAAAGGCGGCGAAAAGGGCGGTCACAAGGGCGGCGAGACCGTCTCCGAGAAGTACGGTCACGAGCATTTCGAAGAGATCGGCCACAAAGGCGGCCAGAAAGTCCGCGACCTGATCGACAAGGGCAAGGAGTCGGAAAAGAAGTAAACGAAGAGGCAGGTTAGGAGCTCCCCACGGGAAGCCCGCCGGTCAGCCGGCGGGCTTTTCTTCACGTCCAGGTTTTCACCGCCGAGAGCGCGGAGGGCACCGAGAATAGGGCTGGCATCGCCTAACAAGAGGCAACGTCCGCCTGACGCGGACGTTGCTGGGAACTGCCGAGTATGCGTTTGGCACCGGGGGCCGTCGCCCCCGGGCGGCTAGGATGCCGGGTAGCCTTCCTCGGCCATCGTCTCCTTGATCTTGTCCACGCCGACCTGCGAGGGGTCGTAGGTGACCTGGACGTTCTTGGACTGGGGGTCGCCGCCGACCTCGCTCACGCCGGGCAATTTGCCGACGGCGCGCTTGATGGTCATGACGCAGTGGTTGCAGCTGATGTTCTCCGAGTGTAGGGTTACGGTCTCCACGAGGATGCCTCCTTTAGAATGATGATGGATACGGTTCCTAGCTCCTCGCCGGCTTGAAGCGGCGTAGGCGCAGGGAGTTGCTGACGACGGTCACCGAACTGAACGCCATCGCCGCGCCGGCCAGGACCGGGTTCAGGAAGCCGTACTGGCCGAGAACCGGCTGCAGCACCGTCGGCACGCCAGTATGGCCGAAGACCAAGTAGAACACCCCGGCGGCGATGGGGATCAGGGCCACGTTGTAGGCGAACGCCCAGAACAGGTTCTGCCTGATCGTGCGCATCGTCTGCTTCGACAGCTCGATGGCGGTGACGATGCCCATCAGGTCGCCCCTGATCAGCGTCACGTCGGCCGCCTCCATGGCCACGTCGGTGCCGGTGCCGATGGCGATGCCCACGTCGGCCTGGGCCAGGGCAGGGGCGTCGTTGATGCCGTCGCCCACCATCACCACCTTCTTGCCCTCGGCCTGCAGCTTCTTCACCTCGCTCGCCTTGGCCTCCGGCAGCACCTCGGCCAACACCCGGTCGACGCCCACCTCACGCGCGATGGCCTCGGCCGTGCGGCGATTGTCGCCGGTGATCATCACGACCTCCAGGCCCAGCCTGTGCAGCTCCTCCACGGCGCGCTTGGAGCCCGTCTTGAGCGTGTCGGCCACCGCCACGATGCCGGCAGCCTTGCCGTCCAGGGCGACGAACATCGGCGTCTTGCCTTCGCTTGCCAACGCCGCCGACCGCTCGGCCAGACCGTCGAGCCCGTAGCCGCGGTCTTCCATCAGCTTCAGGTTGCCGAGGACGACCCGGTTGCCGTTCACGGCCGCCTCGACGCCGTGGCCGGGGATGGCGCTGAATTCGCTCGGGTCGGCCAGTTCCAGCCCCAGCTCCTTGGCCCGCCCGACGATGGCCTCGCCCAAGGGGTGCTCGCTGCCGCGCTCGGCGGAAGCGGCGGCCCGCAACAGCTCGGCCTCGCCGATGCCATTGGTCACGACCACGTCGGTGACGATCGGCTTGCCCTGCGTGAGCGTGCCGGTCTTATCCAGCACGATCACCTTCGCCTGGTGGACCGTCTCCAGGGCCTGCGAGGAGCGGATCAACACGCCGTTCTCGGCGCCCTTGCCCGTGCCGACCATGATGGCCGTCGGCGTCGCCAGACCCAGCGCGCACGGGCAGGCGATGATCAGCACCGCCACGAAATTGAGCAGCGCGTAGGTGAAGGCGGGCGTCGGCCCGAACAGCCACCAGATGACGAACGTTATGCTCGCCGTGATCATCACGGCCGGCACGAAGTAGGAGGCGATGACGTCGGCCAGGCGCTGGATGGGCGCCTTCGAGCCCTGCGCCTCCTCGACCAGCTTGATGATCTGGGCCAGCATCGTCTCCTTCCCCACCTTCGTCGCCCGGAAGCGGAAGGAGCCCGTTTTGTTGATCGTCGCCCCGATCACCGTGTCGTCCGGACCCTTCTCGACGGGGATGGACTCGCCGGTGACCATCGACTCGTCCAGCGCGGAGCGTCCCTCCAGCACCACGCCGTCGACCGGCACCTTCTCGCCGGGGCGGACGACGACGACGTCGTTAACCTGCACGCGGTCGATGCTAATGTCCATCTCGCGGTCGTCCCTGACGACCCGCGCCGTCTTGGCCTGCAGACCCATCAGGCGTTTGATCGCCTCGCTGGTCTGCCCCTTGGCCCGCGCCTCGAGGAAGCGTCCCAGCAGAATCAGGGCGATGATGATGGCCGCCGTATCGAAGTACAGCGCGGGCGCCACGCCCTGGGCGGCGGCGAAGAAGGCCGGGAATAGGATGGCCGCCACGCTATAGAGGTAGGCCGCCGACGTGCCGACGGCGACGAGCGTGTTCATGTTCGTCGTGCCGTGCTTGGCGGCGCCCCAGGCCCCCTTGTAGAACGGCCAGCCGGCCCAGAACTGCACCGGCGTGGCCAGGGCCCACAATAAGTAGGGATTGTGCAGGAAGCTAGGCACCCACGGGAAGTAGGACGTCAGGCTGCCGAGGAGAATAAGCACGCCCAAGGTGCCCGCGAAGATCACCTTGTTGCGCAGGGTCTTGATCTCCTTGCGGTGGGCGTCCTCGTGGGCGGGCTGGGCGGCCCAGCTCTCTTCTTCCATCTGCTGGACGCCGTAGCCGATCTCCTCCACCGCCCGGCGCATCTCGTCGAGGTTCGTGCGGGAGGGATCGTATTCGACGGTGGCCTTCTCGGCCGCGAGGTTCACGTTGGCCAGGCTCACGCCCGGCACGCCCCGCAGGGCCTTCTCGACGTGGGCCACGCAGGAGGCGCACGTCATCCCGGTGATGCCCAGGGTGGCTTTCTGCGGACCGCCGGCCGCGCTGGTGCCGCCGACCACCTTGTAGCCGGCATCCTCTACCGCCGCGCGCAGGCGGGCCTCATCGACGGCCTCGGTGATGTACTCCACCGTCGCCTTCTCCGAGGCGAAGTTCACGTTGGCCGAGACAACTCCCGGCAGGCGGTAGAGCGTCCGCTCGACGGT
>JAJZQK010000027.1:0-1746 GCA_021847625.1 Chloroflexota bacterium | reverse complement strand
TGGCCGCGCAGGAGGCGCAGGTCATCTCGCCGATCTGCAGCGAGGCCTTCTCGGTCTTGAGCTCGTAGCCGAGGTCGTCGACGGTCGCCCGTATCTTCCTCAGGTCGACCCGCGTCGGGTCGAACTCCACGGTGGCCTTCTCGGCGGCGAAGTTGACGTTGGCCAGCTTCACGCCGGGCATCTTGCGCAGGCCGCGTTCAATTGCGAGGGCGCAGGAAGCGCAGCTCATGCCCTCGATGGGCAGGGTGAGCTTCTTGTCGTCCTTGGTACTAACCGAATCGCCCATGTCTAGTCTCCTCCGGCGATTAACTTCCGTGCAGGTGGCAGCCGCTGCCCTCGGGCTCGGCGGTCAGGTCGAGCTCGCCGCGCGGCGGGCGGCGCCCGCGGCCGTTGCCGTTGCCGCCCTGGAAGACCTGCAGCAGCTCGCCGATGACGCGCTCCCGTTCGGCGCGGTCCTCGCTGCGGATGGCGGTGGTGACGCAGGTCTGCAGATGTCGCTCTAGAATGAGCGAATCGACCTTGGCCAGGGCAGCCTGGACGGCCGCGGACTGGTTGATGACGTCGATGCAGTACTGGTTCTCCTCGACCATCCTCTGGATGCCGCGAATGTGGCCTTCCACGCTCTTCAGGCGGCGCAGGATCTCCTGTTTTCGCTTGTCGGTTTGCACGTTTTCCACGTTCGCGCCTCCTTACCCCACCCCCCGGGGGAGGGGGTCATCTAAATAGATACTAGCACCGCCCGGGCCGAAAGTCAAACAGAACCATCCCCCCGCCGTCCCGCCCGGGCCTCCTCTCACAAGAAGGGTCAATTATGCTAAGCTTGCCTTGGACGAGGGCGAGTGTCGGCTCCGTGGCCAATCCCCGGGCCTGCGGCGGGGCCGGCACCCCGGCAAGGCGCGGCCCTCGTCCCCGCGGACCAATGCGGTCGTATTGGCAGAGGAACAGGACGGAAGTGGACTTGGCCTTGGCACAAGGAGGTGCTGAGATGTCCGGGCACACTCGGCGTACGTTCGTTCGCGCGGTCCTGTGGCTGTCCCCATTGGCGCTCTTCCTGGTCGGCGTGGGGTCGGCAATCGACGAGTTCCCCGTTATCAACGCCGACCCCGCCGTCGCCCGCTGCAGCGCTTGGGCCAGGAATTGGCTCTGCGCCGCCCTGAGCTGGGCGAGGAGAGACTCGATCCCCCCCGTCGCCGATCCCGCTTGGCCGAGGTTCACGCGGCCCACCACCGGACGGTTGTCCATGCTCTCCTGGGTGTTGAAGACGCTGCCGAGGAAGAAGGTGAAGACCATCGGCAGGACGATCATGACAACCGCCGATTTGCGGCCCCGCCCGATCTGCTTACAGGACACAAACGGGGCGCGAAACTGGAATATTAAGTGAAGGGAGGTGCGCTTCGTCGAGAAGGCGAGGGTCTGGGCAGTCTCTTGACAGACATAGTTGGCAGGGGTATATTTTAGGTAAGGAATATTCTCTTGCCAGGATAAGCCATGACCAACTCCGAACTAGCCATACTCAGCCTAATCAACGAAGCCCCCAGACACGGCTACGAGGTCGACCAGATCATCCAGGAACGAGGGATGCGCGAGTGGACGGAGATCGGCTTCTCCTCGATCTACTTCATTCTCACCAAGCTAGAACGCAGCGGGCTGGTCGTCAGCCACACGGAGATGGAGGTGGGCAAGGGGCCGGCACGCAAGGTCTACAACGTCACCTACGCCGGCCGCCTCGCCTGCCGGGAAGCCATC
>JAJZQK010000026.1:3225-14983 GCA_021847625.1 Chloroflexota bacterium | reverse complement strand
GGAAGACAGATGATTAATTGCCACCCACCGTTGGCCCTCTTCGTGTATACTACGTAGGACACGCGGGGCTAGCAGCCAGGAAAACGTATCGTATTTTATTATGGTGTGTTATAGAGTATGAACCTAACGCAAGAGGACAAGCGAGCGGCGTCTTGGCCAGCCTCGGATGAGGCCCTGATAGAACTGGCGCGTACCGATCCGGAGGCGTTCGGCGAGCTCTACGAGCGACATGTGAAGCGCGTGTATACCTACGTGTACTACCGGCTACACAGTCGCCAGGATGCCGAGGATCTCACCGCTCGCACGTTCATGCAGGCGCTGGCGCATTTCCCGCGCTATCGCCAGCAGGGGGTGCCGTTCTCGGCTTGGCTCTTGCGGATCGCCCACAACTTGGTGGCAAACTGGTATCGCGATAACAAGCGCGAGGTCGTGCCGTTGGAAGAGGCCCTATCCACTCGCAGCCACGAGGACGGGCCCGCAGAGGCCGCGACCGAGAAGGAGGAGCGCCAAGAGCTGCTCGCAGCCTTGGCCGAGCTCCCGAACGAGCGCCAGCAATTGATCTTGCTCCGTTTCGGGCACGGCTTGCGCGCGGCCGATATAGCGGTAGTGATGGGGCGGACTGAGGGGGCCGTGAAGGCGCTCCTCCACCGCACACTCGTGAGCCTGCGCAAGCAGATGGACGAGAGAGCGGCGCCGAGGAAAGAACGGAAGGTACTTCCGTTCGTTAGGAGGTGAATGGCCTTGCAGGCAGACAATGGAGTCGTAATCCTGGATCGCTACGTCGATAGTCTCAACATGTCGGCGACGAGCGTGGCCGTGCTTCTTGCTTACTCGCAGAACGACGGTCTGCTAGGTTTGCTTTCCTTGGCGCGCAGGCTGAAGCAGGCCTTGCGGCCAGTCGAGCCGTCCTCAACGTTCCGCCAATCCCTTCATCTTCAGCTGGTGGCGATGGCCGGCCAAAGGCCACTCGCTGAGCAGAAGGTTTCCTGGCCGGAGACGCACAAGCGAGGGCTGATCATCAGCGCGGCCGTCGGTTCGGTCCTCTCGGTGGCGGGGGTGACGGCGGTGATCCTCAGGTGGCGGTCGATCGCGAATCGCGCGGCCTGAGTCCGACCGGCAATAACCGCGGCGACTCGTCAGCGGGATAGCCCCGCCTCGGCGAGCGCCGCTTCCTCCCTTTCCCGCATCCGCAAGCGTCCTTCTTCCAGCTCGTGCTCGTAGCCCAGCAAGTGGAGCAACCCGTGCACGAAGAGATAGCCCAGCTCTCGCGCTAGCGAATGGCCGTACTCCTCTGCCTGCGCCTCGGCTCGGGGCAAGGAGATAACCACGTCGCCCAGACGGAGGACGTCGTCCGGGGGTTGCACGAAATCGCCGGCACCGGCAGGCGCCTCCTGGAGGGGGAACGACAGCACGTCGGTGGGGGCATCCACCTGCCGGTAGCGGGCGTTGAGCTCCCTTATCTCCTCGTCGTCGACCACAGAAAGAACGACCTCCACCATTCCTTCCACCGACTCCCGGCGAAGGGCAGCCTCGGCCGCGGCGGTCAGGCTCGGCAGGCCGGCTTTCTCCTCCCAAGGGGAGGGGATGTCGGCGACCAGAATGAGTTCCAGCTGTCTGGCCACGGCCCGCTACTTCGGCCCGCCCGTGGGCGAGCTCGCCGCCGGTTCCCCCAAGGCAGGAGGCGCCCCAGGAATGGCCGCCGGCGGCGCTTCTACCTCGGAATCCGGATACTTCACGCGCGGGTGGAAGATGCCCTGCATCACGCTAGCGAAGGCCTCTTTGATCCTGTCCAGATCACGGAGGCTCAGATCGCACTCGTTGAGCTGTCCTTCGACCAGCGTATCGTCGATGATCTTGGTTATCATGCGCGAGATGTTCTCCGCCGAATGATCGTCGGCCGACCGCACGGCCGCCTCGACCGAGTCGGCCAGCATCACTATTGCCGCTTCTTTTGTCTGCGGCCGGGGGCCCGGATAGTGGAACACCTCTTCCACGACATCCTTGTCGCAACCGTCCTTGCAGGCCCGGTGATAGAAATAGCGGACGAGCCGGTTGCCATGGTGCTGCTCGATGATGTCGCGAACTTTGCTCGGCAGCCGGTACTGCTTGGCGAGCTGGAGGCCGTCCTTGACGTGCGCCGTCACCACCTTGGCGCTGGTCTGTGGCTTGAGCCGGTCGTGAACGTTGCGGCCATCCATTTGGTTTTCCACGAAGTAATACGGCCGGTTGATCTTGCCGATATCGTGGTAGTAGGCGGCCACCCTCGTGAGCAAGGAATCGGCGCCGACCTGTTGCGCGGCCCGCTCGCTCAGGTTGGCCACGATTACGCTATGGTGGTACGTTCCCGGGGCCTCGGTCAGCAGGCGCCGGAAAAGGGGTTGGGTGGGGTGGGCGAGTTCGAGCAGGCCCGGCGTGGTGGTGATCCCGAAGATATGGCCCAGAATGTAGGCCATTCCCAGGGCGAGGACCGCGCTCAGCATGCCGCTTACCAAACAGATCCCGCCGATGACCGCCAACTGGCTCGGGTCCACGTCCTGGTTCACCAATTTGAAGCCTGCCACTACCATAAAGCTGGTCAGGCCTACCGCCAGTCCCGCCCCGTAGGCCACCAACTGCCGTTCCATCCGCCAGACGCCGACCAAACCGACGGTGCCGGCAACCAAAGCTACCATCGCCAGCTCCAGCGAGCCGTTCGCCACCAGCGCCAAGAGGGGGGCGACGAGGGCCATCACGACGAAGGCGAGATGGGCATCCAACAGCAGCGAGAGCAGCATCGGTACGGCGGCCACCGGGAACAGATAGGCGTAGTAGTCACGCCCGGGCACCGTGAGCCGCGCCGCCAGCAGGGCTACGAGGATCACCGCGTAGACGAGGGTCAGCCGCCTTGGCTTCGGCCAGACCGTGGGTTGGAAGAGGTAAAGGTAGGCGGCCAACAGCAGTGCGACGAGCGTGGCGATCATAGCGTTGCCGGCCAAGTGGGTCCAGTTGACCGTCGGGTTGCTCAGGCCAACCTGCTCCAGCTTCTCGATGTCCGTGTCCTTGACGATGTCCCCGTCGCGGAGGATTATCTCGCCCTTCTCGACGGTAACGTGGACCGGCTGTACCGCGGCCCTCGCCGCCTCACGGGCCGTGGCCGTGGCCTCGGCGTCGACGAGGACCGTCGGCCGGACCAGCCCTGCCGCTATCTCGGCCACGAGCGTCTGTCGGCCCGCCGGCAACGCTTGATCGACCATGTATTGCAGGCGCTTGACGACCTCAGGCTGCTGCTTCGCGTCAAAACGCTCTTCCATTGCCTGGCCGAGGACGCGGCGGGTTTCGAAGGAAACGACCAGCCACTGCGTCTCGTCGAGCGATAACGCTTCCTTCCGCGAGGCGCTACTCAGAGATAGGCTGGCGATCGTCGACAGATCGTTCTCCTTCTGTTCGAGGCTGCCCGAGCTGCGCCTCACGTCGACGATCTGGCTGAGGAGGTCCTCGGCCTTCTTCGTCTGCTGGGCGGCGGCCCCGACATCGAACTCGGTCACGTCGTCGATGGCAGCGGCGGCCTTGTCGCGTTCGGTCTTCGTCAGCAGGGGGCTTATATACGTGACTTTAAGGGGGGACTTGATGTTGACGTTGGCGACGTCTCCCTCGTGGAACTGGTAGCGGCTTGGCAGCAGTTCGAAGGTGAGAATAAGCGTGATTCCTCCAGCGAGAAGAGCGCTGAGGATTGCGAGCTGCGCTAGAAGCGGCCATCCGCTCCATCTCGGTGTTGGTCCGCCATTGCGTGCCAAGATATTCAACCTCCCCGACCCACACGGACGAAAACGGCACGGGGCGCCAAGGTAGGTCGCGTCCGTGCCTGTGCGGGCTAGCGCGCGGCCAGGATCTCCTGCACCACCTGGCTAGCGACTTTACCATCGGCGCGACCACGGATCTCCGCCATTAGGCGGGGCATAACCTTGCCCATGTCGCGGGGACCCTGGGCCCCCACCTCGTCGGCAATGCGGCGCGCCAAATCGGCGACCTCTTCTCGCGAGAGCTGCTCCGGCATGTACCGCTCGATCACCGCCAGTTCAGCCTGCTCCTTGGTAACCAGATCGGGCCGATTGCCCTTCTCGAACTCGACGATCGACTCCCGGTACTTCTTGGCTTCCTTCTGCAGGACCCCCAGCACCTCGGCCTCGGTAAGCGATCCGCCTTTGTCTATCTCCGCGTTGTGGATGGCGGCAAGCGCCAGCCGCAGAGCCGTTAGGCGCGTCCGGTCGCCGGCTCGCAGGGCCTCCTTGAGGTCCGTTTCTAGTTTTCCGCGTAGAGTCACCGCTGTTTCACCCATCGATAGAAGACGACACGCGACCCGTCAGACGACGAGGTTCACTCATATCAATTGTGTAGAGCATTCAGCTTGAATGACCGGGCTTGCGCCTTCTAGCTGCCTCCTTGCGCCGACGCTTCGCACTAGGCTTCTCGTAGTGCTCGCGCCGACGAGCTTCCGCCAGGATGCCATGCTGTTGAACCATCCTGCTGAACCGCTTGAGAGCGCCCTCTAACCCTTCGTTCTCCCCGACGATGACCTCGGACAATGCGACCCCCTCTTTTCATTAGACAGACGGCCAAGAATCGTTTCGAGATCAACACAACTGAGCGAGCTGTTAATGAGCTGTAGCACTTCGGGACTCTTCTGACTGGGCTGTGAGACCGGTTTCTTGAGCGGCCATGGGCTTCGCACCCATGGGCTGGACTTGAAATGCGGCGTTGACGCTTCGTAATTATAGCCTCGGGCCATGCAGCTGTCAACTTAATGGAGCCGGCCCCAGCGCAGGTACCGGGCGCCAGGTCGTCGGGCGACAACGCGGCCAAGCGGCATTGGGTCTGCTCTCCAGGGGGAACACGCGGCCTGCGCCCTCAATCGTCGGACCGCTTCAAGGCCGCGACCTGCCGGACTATGCCCTGCCAATGGGTGCCTCGCCAATATATCCGCCCGCACTGGCGACAGAGCGTGAAATCGTCCTGCGTTTCCCAAACGTACTCCGGCACGCGGGACTCGACGGACGCCTTGTCTACCTCGGACAGGACCGCGTTGCAGACGACGCACCGGCCCGGGCAGCCCAGGGAAAGGGGAGAAAGGTGAGCCAGCACCTGCGCCAGCTGATCGGCCAGGTGATCGCTCGTGACGAGCAGAGAGTGCAGGCCCTTGCGGGCGACCAATTGGCGGTCCCTGGTGAGCAGAAGCCTGCCCTCGGCCCGGGCCCGGCGGGCCAGAGCGGCATCGTCCAGCCGCGTGTCGTACATGGTGTCGTACCCAAGCGCCCGCAGCCAGCGCGCCAGCCGGCCCAGCATCGCGTCGGCGACGAGCCTAACTTGCTCGCAAGCGGCCGGCGAATCGGCAGCGTTCACCACGGCAACGCCAGGCTGAGATAACGTTCGCCGGCATCCGCGACGACGGTAACCACTGTCTTGCCGCTCCCCAGGCGGGCGGCAACCTGCAACGCGCCGAAGACCGCCGCCCCGGACGACACGCCCGCGGAGATGCCCTCCTCGCGCATCAGCCGGACGCTCGTCGTGTAGGCATCCTCGTCCGCCACGTCGACCACTTCGTCGACCACGGCCAGGTCGAGAACCTCGGGCACGAAGCTCGCGCCAATACCCTGGATGCCATGGGGGGCCGCCTGGGCGCCGCGAAGCACCGGCGAGCGGGCGGGCTCGACGCCCACCACCAGCACCCCCAACACCTCCGCCTTGAGCGCCCTGCCCACGCCCGTCAGGGTGCCGCCCGTGCCGATGCCGGCCACGAAGGCGTCGACCCGCCCTTGCGTGGCGGCGATTATCTCCGGCCCCGTCGTCAAGCGGTGTACTTCCGGGTTGGCGAGGTTGGTGAACTGCTGGGGCATGAAGTAGTCGGAATGCTCGGCGACCAGTCCCTCGGCAGCCTCGACCGCGCCGGACATGCCCTCGGCGGCAGGCGTGAGGAGGAACTCCGCCCCGTAGCGCGAAAGGAGGCGCCTACGTTCGACGCTCATATCCTCGGGCATCGTGAGGATCAGACGATAGCCCCTCACGGCCGCTACCATCGCCAGGCCTATCCCCGTATTGCCGCTCGTCGGCTCCACGATGGTGCTGCCGGGCCGCAGCCGCCCCTCGCGTTCGGCCTGCTCCACCATCGCCACGGCGATGCGGTCCTTCAGGCTACCGCCCGGATTCAGCGACTCAAGCTTGACGAGCACCTCGGCGCCATGCGCGTCCGCCAACCTATTCAACCTGACCAGCGGCGTCCTCCCCACCAACTCCAGCACGCTGCCGAAAACTTCCCTCATAAGCCCTCCCGAAACGAGCCCCGGCTTAGATGTAGTACCTGACCTGCGCCTCCATCTGGCGCTGACGATTCACCAGGTCGGCGATGGTAGTCGACTCCAGTATGCCGCGCGCCGCCTCGTCCACCTGCCGCCTGAGGTCGCGCAGCACGCAAGCCCCGGATAGGCCGCAAATGGTGGGATCGTCCAGGCAGCCCATCGGCGATAGCGAGCCCTCCAAGAGGGCCAGCGCCCGGCCCACGGTTATCTCCTGCGGCGGACGGAGCAGGGCGTGCCCACCCTGGGGCCCGCGCGTGCTCTTCACCAGGCCGCCCTTACGCAGCACGGTCAGCAGTTGATCCAGGTAAGCCTCGGGGATACCCTGCCGCGCCGCGATCTCACCGCTTTGCACGGGGCCCTCCCCGAAGCGCTTCGCCAGCTCGAGCAGCGCCCGCAGGCCGTAGTCACCCCTCATCGACACTCGCATCGTCCGCCCCTGTACCCCAATGTTGATCGAATTACTCAAGATCTTAACGACGGGGCGGAACTATGTCAAGGCAAGTCCGCCCGCTTGATGCACCACCCCGTTTGCGCTATGATGCCGACATAGCGGAAGCATGTCCCCCACCCTTGGGTGGAGAATACGCGATAGGAGAGTAACAATGCGCCTTGACGGCATCTATCCCCCCATCCCGACGCCCTTCGACGACGCGGGAGAGGTGGCCCTCGACAAGTTGCGCGCCAACCTGGAGCGCTGGAATCGCACCGGCATCGCCGGCTACGTCGTCCTCGGCTCCAACGGCGAGTTCGTGCTGTTGAACGAAAAGGAGAAGTTGGAGGTAATCGCGACCGTGCGCGAGCGGGCGGCCGCCGGTAAGTTCGTCCTCGCTGGGACCGGCTGCGAAGGGACGGGCGAGACGATCAAGCTTGCCAAGAAGGCGGCAGAGGTCGGCGCCGACGCCGCGGTGATCATCACCCCGTCTTACTACAAGGGGAGCATGAACACCGCCGCCCTCACCTACCACTACGAGAAGATCGCCGATTCCTCGCCAATCCCGGTGATCCTCTACAATATGCCCGCCAACACGGGCGTGGATATGAGCGCAGACGTGGTAGCCAAGCTGGCCCAGCACCCCAACATCATCGGCCTCAAGGACAGCAGCGGTAACATCGCCAAGATCGGCGACATCATCCGGATGGTGTCGCCCGACTTCCAGGTCTTCGCCGGCTCGGCGAGCTTCCTCTACGCGGCGATGTGTCTGGGCGCCGTGGGCGGGGTTCTGGCGCTCGCCAACGTGGCCCCCGACCGGTGCGTCGATATGTTCAGGTGGGCGCGCGAGGGCAAGCACACCGAGGCGCGCGACCTGCAGCTGCGGCTCATCCCGGCCAATACGGCCGTGACCTCCGGCTTCGGCATCGGCGGGCTCAAGGCCGCCCTGGATATGGTCGGCATGTACGGTGGCCCCGTGCGGGGACCCCTCCAGCCCGTGAACGAGGAACAGAAAGCCAGGCTGCGCAGCATCCTGCAGACGGCGGGCGTTCTCCCTGCCTGACCAAGGGAAGTGATGAGTGACGAGTGATGAGTGGCAGTGGTTACGCGGTGGGAACCGGATTAGCCGCAGAGGGCACAGAAAGAAGGGAGAATGTCCGATTCCTTCCGTGTCCTCCGTGGTTTGCGCGGTGAAAACCCGTTCACCGCGTAAGTCCTGTGAGTGACGAGTGGTGAGTGATGAGACGCAGTAGTCGCACGGCAGGTGCCAAGCAGGCTGTAGCGCGGGGGCTTATCCCCCGCGGTCCGGTCCGGCTTCCTTCCGCGTTCTTTCTCTCTGTGTACTCCGCGGTTAGTCTGGTCCCGACCACGCAAGTAATGTAAGACGGGGGATGGAGAGATGCGGGGTGAGGAGGCGAAGGCCCAGGAGCCCATCGGCAACCGGCCGGGGCGGGACCACGTCGCCCTGACGCTTGCCGGCTTGCTGAAGGCGGTGGCCGACCTCCTCTTCCCCCCTCGCTGCGTCGTCTGCCGGGCCCGCGGCGACTGGCTCTGCTCTACCTGCCGGTCCCGGCTCTCGCTCTTCACGCCGCCGGTCTGCCCGCGCTGCGGGCTGCCGCTCTCGGAAGGCTCCTCTTGTTTCGCTTGCCACGGCCAGCGCCTCCCCGTGGACGCCCTGCGCCTGGGCGGCTATTTCGAGGGCACCCTCCGCCAGGCAGTGCATTGCCTCAAGTTCTCCGGCGAGCGCTACCTGGCCAACCCCCTGGGCGATATCCTCGCTGCGGCCTGGCAGCACTGCCCCCTCCCGGCGGGCACCCTCGTCGCCGTCCCCCTGCACCCCAAGCACGAGGCCGAGCGCGGCTATAACCAGTCCGTCCTGCTGGCCCGACACGTGGGTCGCCTTCTTGATTTGCCGGTGAGCGAGGGCCATTTGCGGCGGGTCCGCGAGACGCCGCCCCAGATGGGTCTGAGCCGGGAAGAGCGGTTGCACAACGTCGAGGGCGCCTTCGCCTGGGTAGGCGAGGCCCCCTGCCCCCAGCACATCATCCTCGTCGACGACGTCACCACCACCGGCGCCACCCTCGCCGCCTGCGCCAAGGCCCTGCGCCAGGCCGGCGCCCGGCGGGTCTCCGGGCTCGTCCTCGCCCGGGCCCGCTAGACTCTCGGGGAGCCCGTTCGGAAGGCCTCCCCGCGTATTGCTTTGCCGGCGAAGGCAACTGCCGGGTTGCCGTCGAGTTTAGTCTCGCAATTCAAGCCGGTAGACACGCATCGCCGTCTTCCGGAAGAGGTCTGCCTTGTCGTCGGCGCTCGCGCCGCGGCTGAGGAGCTTGCAGGCGTTCCAGTAGGCAGCGTAGGGGTAGGAAGCCTTGTCGACAGGGAAGTTGCTCTCGAACATACAGCGACTCGCTCCGAACGCCTCTATGCACGTCTCCACGTAGGGGCGCCAGGCGCTGGCTAGCTTCTCGGAGGAGGGCGGCTCGGGCGCCTGCTCGAAACCAAAGGCTCCTATGCGCATGCCCAGACCGCCGACCTTCACCATGACGTTCGGGCAGTAGGCCAACTCGCGAATCGAGGCACGCCAGTCGGCGAAGACCTCGTCCCGGCGCCCCGCGTAGGGACCCAACCCGACGGGGCCGCCAACGTGATTGAGGACTATCGGCGTGTTCGGAAAAGCGCGTGCTAGGTCGACGAGCTCAGGGATTTGCGGATGGTAAATCCAGGCGTCGAAGGTAAGGCCGAGCGGGGCGAGCCGGCGGAAGCCCTCGCGAAACGCTTGGTCGGCCAAGAGCCGTGGCGGCGCAGGGTTGTTGGGGTTCACGATGCTGCTGTCGGCATCCCAGGCGGCGCCATGGCGGATGCCCCGGAAGCGTCCGCCGCCCGCGCGCAGATGGGCCTCGAGGACTTCCTCGACGGCTGCGCCTAAGCGCAGGTCGGCGTGGCCCACAATGCCCGCGGCGACACGGGTCGGGCCGTATGTACCGCTCGCGCTCATCGCTGCGACACCATTCACGAATTCGGTCTCGCCCACCGGCCGCAGCGGCTCGGGCCCGTCTGCCCGGCGCATCGACTGGCACTCCATGAAGACGGTCGCAACGATGTTGTGGCCGCTCGCCAGATCCACCAGCAGCTCATCCAGCAGGTAACGCCAGCCCGGCCGGTCCCAGAGATGATGATGAGGATCGACGATCGGTAGCTCAGGGTCTAGGATCTCCTCCTGCCAGCGGTCAAGCCATTCAGGACGGACTGGCAGCATGAAAGAGTCGGCCGGGGTAGTCGGCACGCCCATTGGTGGCCCTCCTTGAAGTAGTTTGCTCGCCAATTCTACCACCTCGAAGGCGTCGCCGTGCCCACCGGGTGCCCAATAGGTTTGCCATTCTTGGCGAAGGTAGGTGAGGCTTGCGACCAACCCTGCCGCCACGGCCGGACCGAACAACCGCGTCTTATGGTAGACTAATGCAAGATCAGGCAAGGAGAAGACACGGGATGTACACGAACGCTACCTCTTGGGGTGCGACATACGAGACCGAGCAGCCGCTGGTAGAGGTGGCCATCGCCAGCGGCACCTACGCCGTCTTGCCGACCGCCGAGTGCAAGATCGCCACCGCCGCCCCCAGGGACCCCTATCAGCTCGCCATCTGGAGCCAGCAACTCAAGGGCTACATCGGCTTCCGCGGCCTCGCCCAACAACTCGCGCTCGCCGAGGCGCTGGCGGCCCACGAGCGGCTGGCCGACGACCTCTGCCCCAAGCACCTGCTGCGCAAGCGCTGCACCTGCCAGACGGCGGAAGGCGACACCTCCACCTGCCCCATCCACGGCGATCACGGCACCAACAGACGCCTCTAGGCAGAACCTGTCCCGCTGTCAGCGTATAGGCGCCAGGATTGCCGAGCGGGCGTTCATCGATGGCACGGTTCTTGCTTTAGTTAATAGTGGAGGTTGTTAACGATGAACGAGATTGTACGAGCACTCGCATGCCTTAACAATAGGACGGCCGTCAAGAGAGACGGACGGGATGCTTGCTGCCAGGCCGACCCATGGACGATGCTACGCTACGGGTTGACTCTGCTTTACTGATAATCTGCGGTCAAGGATTCTCACCACCAACGCCATCTTCATCCCTCGTCGGTCGCCCGCCAGGGCGATGGACGATTCCCCTGCGGTTTCGGCGGTGAATCGGGCCCCGAGGGAGCCCAACCCCCGCCGAACCTATCTCCTCGCCCGGCCTTCTGGTAGAATAGCTCCCCGAGGAGGTGGAGCAAATGGGAGGTCCCTTGGAAGGCACGCGGGTGCTCGATTTCTCGTGGGTGCTGGCAGGCCCCTTCACGACGATGATCCTGGCCGACTTGGGCGCCGAGGTGATTAAGGTGGAGATGCCCGGCACGGGTGACTTCACTAGGCAACATCCCTCTTATTTTGGCGACGTCAGCCACTACTTTCTCAGCATCAACCGCAGCAAGGAGAGCGTGACGCTCAACCTAAAGCACGAGCGCGGCCGAGAGATCGCCCGCGCCCTCGCCGGCCAGGTGGACGTGCTGGTCGAGAACTTCGTCCCCGGGACGATGGAACGCTTCGGCCTCGGCTACGAAGATCTGCAGAAAGCGAACCCCCGCCTCATTTACGCGTCTTGCTCGGGGTTCGGCCAGACGGGGCCTTACGTCGACCGGCCGGCCTTCGACATCATCGTGCAGGCGATGGCGGGCACCATGAGCATCACCGGCGAGCCCGGCGGCCGGCCGGTGCGGGCCGGCTTCTCCGCGGCCGACCTCGGCGGCGCCTTCTTCACCACCATCGGCATTCTGGCAGCGCTCAACGAGCGGGAACGCAGCGGCATCGGCCAGCGCATCGACGTGTCCATGTTCGACTGCCAGGTGGCAATGCTCGAGAACGCCTTCACCCGCTACCTGGCCTCCGGCGAGGTGCCCCAGCGCCTGGGCTCCCGCCACTCGGTCATTGCCCCCTTCCAGGCCTACCCGGCCCGCGATGGCGAGTTCGTCGTGGC
>JAJZQK010000026.1:0-3215 GCA_021847625.1 Chloroflexota bacterium | reverse complement strand
CCTCGGCCTCAGACACCTGCAGGAGGACGACCGCTTCACGACCGTCGCCCTCCGCGTCCAGAACGTCGAGGCGCTGGAGCGCGAGGTAGCGGCCCGCACGACGACCCTGACTGTCGCCGAATGCCTGGACGTCCTGAGTGCCGCCGACGTCCCCTGCGCGCCCGTGCAGACGATCGACGAAGTGGTCGAGGACCCCCAGCTCAGGGCCCGGGAGATGTTCGTGGAGGTGGAGCACCCGCGCGTGGGGCCTCTCAAGGTCGTGGGGTCGCCGATCAAGATGTCGCGCACCCGGGTGACGAAGGCCCGCCCTTGCCCGGACCTGGGCGAACACACCGCCGACGTTCTCGGTCGCTTACTCGGCCTTGGCCCGCGGGAGCTAGCCGACTTGCATCGCGACGGTGTGATCTGACCTGTCTGGGAGACGCATCGGCGCGAGCAGCACAGAGCCCCTGGGTGGGGCAGCGTCGTGGCAAGGGATCAGGGCTTTCCGGCTATTGACGAGGCGCACTGGCCCGCGTACGATAACCAAGCCTATCAGAGTCCGTTTGTTCGCAACAACGTTCAGTTTACCGCGTTGGCAATCCAAATAGTCCGAGGGAGGGGAAGATGACAGTCGACATTGACCTCTGTTACACGCCGGCCGCCGAGCTCGCCGTGGCCATCAGGGAGCGCCGCTTATCCCCGGTCGAGTTGCTGGAGGCGGTCCTTGCCCGCTACGAGGAAGTCAACCCGAAGATCAACGCCTTCGTCGTCGTGGACCCCGACCGGGCCCGGGCCGCCGCCAAGCGGGCCGAGCAAGAGGTGATGGCAGGGGGCGAGCTTGGACCCTTGCACGGCATCCCCGTCTCCATCAAGGACCTCGTCCCGGTGGCCGGCCTGCCCACGCGCAGCGGGTCGCGGACGACTTCCCCGGAACCGTCGCCCGTGGACAGCGTTGGCGTCAGTCGGCTGAAGAAGGCGGGGGCAATAGTCTTCGGCAAGACGACGACGCCGGAGTTCGGCTGCAAGCCCTTCACCGATAGTCCTCTCAGCGGCGTAACGCGCAATCCGTGGAACCTCGCCCATTCCTCCGGTGGTTCAAGTGGAGGCGCTGCCGCCGCCGTGTGCGCCGGTATCGGACCGCTGGCGTTGGGCAGCGACGGCGGTGGCTCGATCCGCATCCCTTCGACCTGCTGCGGCACCTTTGGTCTCAAGCCGACGGTGGGACGCGTGGCCAACTACCCATCGCCGAATCCATGGAACACAATGTCGAAGACCGGCCCGATGACGCGCACCGTCCGCGACGCCGCGCTGATGCTTTCGGTCATCGCCGGCCGCGACGAGCGCGATCCCATCTCGTCTCCGGCACCGGTTGAGGACTGGGTCGCCGGGTTGGACGGGGACTTGCACGGGATCAAGATGGCCTGGAGCCCGGATCTTGGCTACTGCACGGTGGATCCCGAGGTGCAGCGGCTCACGACGGCGGCGGCGAGGACCTTCGCCGAGCTGGGCGCCGATTGGGAAGAGGCAGGGCCGGGTTTCGCCAATCCTCACGACGTGTTCATCACCTACTTCTCCGGCGATACCTTTGCCGGTCGGCTCGCGCATCTTCTCCCGGACCATCAAGAAGAAATGGATCCCTACCTTGTCGGGTTGATCGAGCTCGGGCTCCGACTCACGCCTGCCGACATGTATCGTGCCCACGGTAGGCGCGCCGAGCTGTACCTAGCGATGGCTCGTTTCTTCGAGAAGTACGACCTGCTGCTGACCCCCGCCTTGGGCCACCCGGCGCTCCCGGCAATCTACGACATCACGAACGGGATCACTGTGGCCGGCAAGCATTTCCCGAACCTCCGCGAGGGCTACTCGCCCTTCATGTTCCCGTTCAACATGACCGGCCACCCGGCGGCCGCCGTGCCCTGCGGCTTCACCGCGGGCGGCCTGCCGGTATCGCTGCAGATCGTCGGCCGTCCCTTCGCCGAAGGACTGGTGTTGAAAGCGGCGGCGGCCTTCGAGGCGGCCCGGCCCTGGGCCCAGCACCGCCCTCCGCTGTAGGCAGAGTCGTCACCGCTGGGCTCCGTGGGCTGGCCACGGTCAGTGACAGGACTTACGCGGTGGGAGTCGGACTAACCGCGTAGGACGCAGAGGATAGGGAGAATGCCCGACTCCTTCCGTCTCCTCCACGGTCTCCGCGGTGAAGACCCGTCTACCACGTAAGTCCTGTAAGTGATAACTCGCGCCGCGTGAACGTCGCACGACGGGAGGGAACAGGATTCGCCGTGGCCGCCAGAGACGGCGGCCACGGCTTTTGGGGCGATTGCGTCCCGGCGGCCGTCACATTAGAATTGAACCCACGAGATCGCTCTTGGCAGACGAGTCGCGGGAAGGGCCGAAATGACAACCGCCAGGCGTTCCGAGGAAGCAATGGCATATCGCATCCTGGTCATCAACCCGGGCTCGACCTCCACGAAGGTCGCCGTCTACGACGACGAGTCCGTCGTCTTTGAGCGGACGCTTCGCCACTCCATGGCGGACCTGGCGGGCTATCCGCGTGTCGGCGATCAGCGGCGCTTCCGCTGCGACGCCGTGCAGGGCTGTCTGAAGGAGCAAGGGGTGACCACCGACTCCCTGTCGGCCGTGGTGGGGCGCGGGGGCATCCTGCGGCCGCTGGCCAGCGGCACCTACCGCGT
This sequence comes from Chloroflexota bacterium, assembly GCA_021847625.1. The sequence goes on along the minus strand of JAJZQK010000026.1, from coordinate 546 downwards.
GAACGGGGCGATGCTGGCGGACCTCACCGACCCGGCGACGCTGGAGCACGCCTCCAACCTCGGCGCCCCCCTCGCCGACGAGATCGCGGCGTCGGTCGGGGTGCCGGCCTTCATCGTCGATCCGGTGGCCGTGGACGAGTTCGATGACGTCGCCCGCCTGACGGGACTGCCGGAGCTCGAGCGGCGCAGCCTGTCGCACGCCCTCAACGTGAAGGCCGTCGCCCGGAGGGCCGCCCGCGACCTCGGCGCGCGTTACGAGGACCTCAACCTCGTGGTGGTGCACCTGGGCAGCGGCATCTCCGTGACGGCCCACCGGCGCGGGCGCATGGTGGACGTGAACAACGCCACCGACGCCGGCCCGTTCTCGCCCGAGCGGGCGGGGACGCTGCCGCTGGCCGCCTTCGTCGACCTCTGCTACTCCGGCAGGTACACGGCCGAGGCCATGAAGAGGCTCATTGTGCACGAGGCAGGCCTGGCGGCCTACTTCGGCACCCGCGAGACGCAAGATGTCGAGCGGCTCATCACCGCGGGCGACGCCAAGGCCAG
>JAJZQK010000701.1 GCA_021847625.1 Chloroflexota bacterium | reverse complement strand
GCCAGTCTTCGTCGCCTATCTCCTGCCGTCAGGATGAAACCACGTCAGGTCCTTGACGTCGGAGCCGTGGATGCGGCGGCCCGCGAAGAACTTACGCCGCCGCAGCACCGGCTGCTCCTTCCTGATGGCGATCAACCGGCGGGTGAACTCCAGCAGCTGCTCCTGCCTTTCGTCGAGGTCCCAGTTAAACCACGATATCTCGTTATCCTGGCAATAGGCGTTGTTGTTGCCCCCCTGGGTACGGCTCATCTCGTCGCCACCCAGGATCATCGGCACCCCCTGCGAGAGCAGCAGGGTAGCTAAGAAGTTGCGCTTCTGGCGCTCGCGCAATTCCACAACATTCGGATCGTCGGTGGGTCCTTCCACGCCGTAGTTGCAGCTGTAGCCGTCGTTGCTGCCGTCGCGGTTCTCTTCCTTGTTGGCCTCGTTGTGCTTGTGGTCGTACGAGACCAGGTCGTTGAGCGTGAACCCGTCGTGCGCCGTGATGAAGTTGATGCTGGCCGTGGGCCGGCGTCCGTCGTTCTGGTAGAGGTCGCTGCTCCCCGCCAGCCTCGTCGCCAGCTCGCCAATGATAGTCGCCTCTCCCCGCCAGAAGCGGCGCACGGTATCGCGATACCGCCCGTTCCACTCGGTCCAGAGGACGGGGAAGTTGCCAACCTGATACCCCCCTTCCCCCACGTCCCAGGGCTCGGCGATGAGCTTGACGCGCGAGATGACGGGGTCCTGGTGGACTATGTCAAAGAACCCGGACAGGCGGTCGACGGCGTGCTCCTCCCGGGCCAACGTGGCCGCCAGGTCGAAGCGGAAACCGTCGACGTGCATCTCCTCCACCCAGTAGCGCAGGCTGTCCATCACCAGCTTGAGCGTCTGGGGATGGCGCACGTTGATGCTGTTGCCGGTGCCGGTGAAGTCGACGTAGCAACGCGGGTTGTCGGGCACCAGGCGATAGTAGGCGGTGTTGTCGATGCCGCGGAAGCTGAAGGTGGGCCCGAACTGGTTGCCCTCTCCCGTGTGGTTGTAGACCACGTCGAGGATGACTTCTATCCCCGCCTGATGCAGCGTCTTCACCATAGCCTTGAACTCGTTCACCTGCTGCCCGAGGGCGCCGGAGGCGGAGTAGCGAGCCGTGGGCGCGAAGTAGCCTATGCTGCTGTAACCCCAGTAGTTGGTCAGGCCGCGTTCAACCAAGAACTTGTCGTCGAGGAACTCGTGCACCGGCAGCAGCTCTACCGCCGTGATGCCGAGCTTCTGGAGGTAGGCGATCACCTCGGGCGAGGCCAAGCCAGCGTAGGTGCCCCGCAGACGCTTCTCGACCTCGGGATGGCGCACCGTCATCCCCTTGACATGCGTCTCGTAGATGATCGTGTTGCGCCAGGGGATCCGCAGCGGGCGGTCGTCCCCCCAATCGAAGGCCGGGTCGATCAACACACACTTCGGCATGCCGTAGGCGTCGTCGCGCACGTCGAACTGGAGGTCGCGCTCCTCGTAGGGCACGTCCTCGGCGTCGACCGGGTAGCCGAAGACGGGCGCCTCCCAGTTAACACAGCCGGTAATGGCCCTGGCGTAGGGGTCGATGAGGAGTTTGTTGCGGTTGTAGCGGTGGCCGGACGCCGGCTTGAACAGACCGTGCACCCGATAGCCGTAGAGCTGGCCCGGCCGCAGCCCCGGCACGTAACCGTGCCAGACGTGGGCGGTAACCTCGGGCAGATGGATGCGCTCACTCTCCTCGGCAGCATCCGGGGCGTCGAAGAGACACAGCTCCACGGCCGCCGCGTTCTCGGCGAAGAGGGCGAAGTTCACCCCGTCGCCGTTCAAGGTGGCGCCGAGCGGGTAGGGCTTGCCCGGCCAGATGTTCATACGATTCTCCTCTAGTTCTGCTGAAGCAGGCGACAAGCGTATGGGGCGCACCGGCGCCTCCACATATCTCACGCCGACTGGCAAAAGGCCCGTGGACGCCGGTGGCTGCGCGATAGATGAGATAATAGTATAGCAGGACGCATCGCCCGGTGGGTCACAAGTTCGCCGTGCGCGGGCGGCCGTTCGCTCGCATTGACGTCCTCACGGGGGCTGGCTATACTGGCAGAGATAGGCACAGTACAAACATGCAGCGCCCGCCCGCCTTGGGAGCGGCGCCCGCGCGCCGGAGGGGGATATGAGCACTCCGCGAGTATCACGGCTGAAGGACCGCCTGGCAAGGCTCGAGCACGACTGTTTTCGAGAGTATCGCCCATTGAGCGTGGCCCCCGGGGAGAGCGAGCCACGCGAACCGATCGTCGTCCGTAAGGCAAGGGGCCTGGCTTTGATGCTGAAGGAGATGCCGGTCTACATCCAGGACGACGAGCTCATCGTCGGCGGGCGCACGCTGTACGGCGATCCGGACCGGCGCGTCACCTCCAAGCGCCAGTACCTCTTCAAGCAGCTCTCCCGCTGGCCCGTCTACTACTACCCGCGCTACCTGGCCCCGGACGAGGTGGGCGATTGCGCCGAGGCGCCCCAGACGGCCACCCACGCCTGCGAAGGCGCGGCCTCCGGGCATGCCGTCGTCGGCTTCCAGAAGGTCCTGACCCTGGGCTTTGGCGGGATGCGGGCGGAGGCGCGCTGCGCCGCCGAGCGCTTGCGAGCGGAGAATCCCCTGGACCTCCCCCGGCGCCTCGCTTTCCTCGAGGCCGCCGAGATAGTCCTGAGGGCGGCGAGCGACTTCATACGGCGCTACGCCGAC
>JAJZQK010000700.1 GCA_021847625.1 Chloroflexota bacterium | reverse complement strand
CAGAGCTGGCCGACTCAGTCCGAGTCGGGCCCCGCAGCGGTCCTCGACCGGATAGCGGCGGCCATACAGCAGACGGTCGAACCGGAACCGATGTCCGCCATTACCGGTATCGGACTGGGCGCTCCCGGTCCCCTCGACCCGTGGCGAGGCGTAATCAGGAGCGCGCCCAACCTGCCCGGCTGGATCGACGTTCCCCTCCGCGATAGAATCCAGGAGCGCGTGGGACGGCCGGTGTTCGTCGGCAATGACGCCAACCTGGCCGCTCTCGGCGAGCTATACTTCGGCGCCGCCCGCGGCCTGAAGCACGTCGTCTACATGACCGTCAGCACAGGGATAGGCGGCGGCGTGATCGTCGACGGCCGCCTTCTTCTTGGGCGGAGCGGCCTGGCCGGCGAGGTCGGCCACATGACCATCGAACCGAATGGCCCGCGCTGCGGCTGTGGCAACTACGGCTGCCTTGAGGCCCTCGCCTCCGGCCCGGCCATTGCCCGAGACGCGCAGGCGCGCATCGCCAACGGCGCCCGATCGAAGCTTACGGAGTTGGTCCACGGCGACCTCGCCTTGCTAGACGCCGTCGCCGTGGAACAGGCCGCTAGGGAGGGAGACGAGCTGGCGGTCGACGTACTGCGAAGAGCGGGCACCTACGTCGGCATCGGCGTGACCAATCTGCTCCACCTCTTCGACCCGGAGATGGTCGTTATCGGCGGCGGCGTCAGTCGCGCCGGGGATTTCCTGTTCAGGCCCGTCATCGAGACCGTGAAGCTCCGAGCAATGAGTTCCTACAGCGAGGGTATCGCCATCGTGCCCGCGGCGCTCGGCGACAATGCCGGCCTGATGGGAGCCGTCGCCCTGGTGCTCGCGCAACAGGCCTAGGTAAGCTTCACTCCCCGGGCGCCCAGGCGTGGGGCGAAGGCAAGCAGCGCCAGCACGCCCACGCCAACCCCGAACCAAAGCGTGCAGAAGCGGATGATGAGGGTAGCGGCGGCCGCCGGCCCCGGGCCAGGCACGACGGCCAGCACCAGGAGCAAGGCCGCGATGCTGCCCTCGGCCGCGGCAAGGCCACCCGGAAGCATCGAAACCGAACCCACTAGAGTTGCGGTCGCCAGTATGAACGTCGCCTGGAGCAAGAGGGTCGAACTGGGTGTGATCCCCAGACCTACGAGAACAAGGTAGAAAGCGACACACTCCCCAAACCAGGAGACGAGGCCCAGACTCACGGCCAGAACCAGGTTTCTGATTCCAAGGAGTTGGTGAGAACTCTCGTAGAACGCCCGCACGTCGCCCAGGCGCTCCTTCAACAGAGGCAGCCCTTGTGCCGCCCCATAGGCACGCTTTGCTAGCGGCCGGTGCTGAGTCAAGAAGACGACCGCGGCCGCCGCCACGGAGATGACCAGAAGGATCTGCCATCCATACCCATAGGCTAGCAGGCCGACCGAAGCCAGCAGCAGCATGGCCACGCCATCCGTCAGCCGCTCGGCGATGATGATCGGGGCGGAGGCGCTGAACGGCGTGCCCGTCAACTCGCGCAGCAGATAGGACTTCAGCCATTCCCCGACCTTGCCCGGCGTCACCACCATCGACAGCCCGCTGAAGAAGACGACACCACTGTCGCCAATCGACAGGCCCTTCACGCCGATCTGGCCGAGGTAGTAGTGCCATTTCACGAAACGAAGCGCGTAGTTGAAGAGAGTCAGCAACAGGACAGCAGGCAGCAGCCGCCAATCAAAGCCTTCCAAGGCCGCCGCCATCTTGGGGAAGTCAGCCGAGAACGCGAGGCCGGTCATCACCACCAGCCCCATTACAAGAGAAACGAGTATCTTCGTTTTCAGGTTGCCGAGCGGGCCCATTGCTTCCTACCAACCGTCAGCCATCAACGGCCCACGAGGCAAGGAAGGCATCGCCATTCTCGCGCTCCGTTGTTCTGTGCATCGCCGTCGCGACGCGGCTGGAGATGGGCTTGCAGCGTTCCCGCAGTTCAGGAGTCGATTCGGCCGAACGCGCGAGCTGACCCGTACTGTACAACGAACAGAGATTGTCGTCAAGGCGGTCGCGGCGGCCAGTCGTGCAGCTCGATGGCGGGCGCAAGCCCATTCAATCCCTCATCTCAAAGAAACCTGCCCACTGGTAGAGACCCTTGCAGGCCATGGTGCAAGCGGGTATGATAGGTATCAGCGCATCCCTACAATCAATGTCTCTCCACCGGCGGAGAGGCAAGGCCAGACGTCGGATACGTACTTCGATGAGGAGGGAGACGTTATGCCGCGACGCGCGACGAGGGCGCAACTGCTTACCCCCCTGGGGGAGTGCAGTTTCGGATGTGGGAAGTGTGTTTTTGCGGACGAACGGGAGGCCGCCCGGCGCTGCCCCAAGGCGAAGACGGCCGATAAGCTCGCCGGTATCTCCTCGGGCCACCATGAGCACATCGAGCCGGTTGGCGCAGTGCCTTCGGCCGGCGGATGGACTGACGGCTGGTACTACTAACCAACGTATCTGACCGAGCGATAGCGCGGCCAAGAGGGCGACCGGGGGATTCCACCGCCAGGAGGAAGCATTGTACTACTTCAAGGGTTATCTCCGGACCGATGGTCGGGTGGGCGTGCGCAATCACCTCGCGGTGATTCCGACCGTCGGCTGCGTCAACGAAGTCGCGCGCAAGATTTCGAGCATAGTGACTGGCGCCCAGCCCCTCCTCCACCACCAAGGTTGCGGGCAGATTCCCCC
>JAJZQK010000699.1 GCA_021847625.1 Chloroflexota bacterium | reverse complement strand
CTGTTGCCCTCAGCGTCGCCTCGTACGTCCCGTCGGAGCCCCCGGCGATGATGACGGCTTCCCAACGCGGATACCTTAGCCGCCTGAGCGATGTGATGCACCGCTCGGCCGTCCCCCGTTCCTGCCAGGCCGGCACCAAGATGGACACGGGCGGCCGGTCGGCTTCGCCTGCTGTCTCGGGTACCGGGCACCGTGCCCTCCACCCGCGGTAAAGCGAGAGAAGCCAAGCGAAGGCAACGTGGACGACGGCGGCCAGGATAAGCATCGCCCCCGGCCCCGACCACCTGGCCCAAGCTCGCCGGCGGTTCACCACGATCAAGTTCGGCACAGCGCTCATACTGCTACCGGCCACTGCCGAGGGTCCGCGAAGTCCTCGCCCTCGGCGGTGTCAGCCAGCACCCGCTCGTACGCCGCCGCGAGGTGGCGGATGTCGTACCTCTCGATTGCGTCCGGCTGCGTCCGCGGCCGGGCGAGGGCCATTTCCACCGCCCGGGCGATCGATTCCGGCCTCGGGTCGGCGAACGTCACGTTCGAGAAGCCCATCCGTTTCACTTCCTCCAGCTCCGTGCACACGACGGCGCTGCCGGCGGCGGAGTATGACAGGAGCCGCAGCGGACACTGCGCGTCCGAGCCCTTGTTCTTGTCGTACGGGCACAGCCCGACGTCAATGGCCGAGAAATACGCCGCCACGTTCTGCGGCGGGACAAACCCTACGACGCGCACGTTCCACAGGCCCTCCCTTCGGGCGACCTCCCTGGCGCGGGCCGCGGCGGCGCCCAGCCCCACGATCAGAGAGGTCGCCTGCGTGCCCGCCATCATCCGTGCCGCTTTCAAAACCCTCTCGACCTCGACCCACTTGCCATGATTACCAGCCAACGAGAGTGCTACGTCGAACCGATATTCGGCTTGTCGTCTAGTGTCGCGCATTGCTTTCCACTGGCAGGGTAGCTGCCATTCCTCGCTCCGGGCCCAGGCCCAGCACTTGGCGATACATCCCTTCCAAACCAGCGCCGATCCTATCCCAGGCATAGCGTTCCTCAACCTTCCGGCGCCCTGCCCGCCCCATCCGGGCGCGCAGGTCCGGGTCAGCCAGAAGGAACCCCACCTTCGCCGCTAGGTCGGCGGCATCTCCCCGGCGAGCGAGCAGGCCGTCGACGCCCGTGCTGACGACAGACCGCACGCCGGGGATGTCCTGGGCTACGACCGGCTTTCCGCAGGCCATGGCCTCGATCAGGACCATGCCAAACGATTCTGGTGGGGAAGACGGCAGAACCAGCAGGTCCAATGCCGCGTAGTAGGCAGGCAGCTTCTCGTGAGCAACGGCACCCACGAAGCGCACCCTCTCCCCGAGGTTAAGCTCTTCTGCCAGTCTCTCCAGGCGCGGGCGCAGGTCGCCGTCCCCGACGATGAGCAGCACAGCGGATGGGTCCTCAAGCCACGTGAAGGCCTTGAGCAGGTGTGGCAGGCCCTTGAAGTGGTGCGCCACGTCCAAGGCCCCCACGAAGCCCACAACCCGGGCGCCGGCTGGCAGGCCGTGCCTTCGGCGTACCTCCGTGCCCTCAAGATCCGGCCGGAATAGCCCGGTATCCACGCCATTGGGCACCTCTACCACGTCGGCCCATCGTCCCTGCAACCGATTCGCCAGCCGGCAGGACCGCGCGTGATCCAAAGAAACGACGGCGACCTTGCGGGCCGCCCGCAGAATTAGCCTGTTGGAGAAGGCCGAGTAGAGCGTGAACACCCGCCCGCGCAGCCCCTCGCCTATGAGGTCGTTGTGGTGGGTCAGCACGAAGGGGGTTCGGTGCAGGGCGGCGGCCGCGCACACCAACTCCGCCCCCAGGATGAACGGAGAATGGAGGTGGATTATGTCGTGGCCGCCCAGGACTCCGAGCAAACCCGGAAGGACGGGTGCGTTGCCAACCCTCACCACGGCCGGCAGGCGATGGATCACCACCCCGTCACGGCCCTCGGTCGACGGCAAGTCGGCCCAAGCGGCAGTATAGACGTCTACCTCGTGACCTCGCCTTGCCAGCTCTCGGGCGCTGTGGTAGCAGACGTTACCGGTGCCGGCCCAGTATGGGGGGAAAGTGGCCGAAACATGCGCTATCCTCATGCCTCCTACCACCTGATCACAACGAGCTGCAGTTTGCGCAGGGCGAAGAACAGCGGATCGAAGACGGTATGCGCGAGCGTACTCAGCCAGCCGGCACCGGTCTGCTCGAACGCCAGCCTATGGGTACAAGGGGCGAGCAAGTCGTGGTCGCTGACCCGGCGATATAGCTGCGTCTTCTCGCGCTTGCGCATCAACACTGACCAGTGGGCGGCGATCCACGAGTAGGCCCTGATCTTGTTGGCAACCCGCCTCTCGTCCTTCGTAAGCACGAACGCCCAGGTAATTACCTCGGCGACGAGGAGCGAGGGCAGGAGCGCGATGAGAGTAGGCCAGCGCAGGCTCTTGAGCAGGAGCATGTAACGGTTCCGCTCCTGGTAGAACGTCTTCTGGGGGCCGAAGCGAAGGGTGTAATCGTGGTACACCACCGATGCAGGCACGCAGACACACTTGTAGCCGGCCAGGCGGGCCCGCCAGGACAGGTCCGTGTCTTCCATATAGAGGAAGAAATCGGGGTCGAATCCCCCCAAGGCCCAGAACAGATACCTGGGCATTGCGAAGGCCGCGCCCGATACGGCATCCACCTCCTCAATCAGAGGGAAGGCGTCTCGG
>JAJZQK010000698.1 GCA_021847625.1 Chloroflexota bacterium | reverse complement strand
TCTAGCATCTCCTCGTGGTAATTGCTGGCCTCCGCCGACATAATGGCGGTGGACGCAGGGACAGCGTAGCGGGCCTCGGGCAATGAGACCTCCTCGACGGCAGCACCCAGTCGCTGGAGAGCTGCCACCGCTGCTTGGAATGCGGCTGCCACCTCGGGATCGGTTGGATCGGCCACGTACTCCTTGAGAATGGCGATCCGCAGCCCTGCGATGCCCCGAGGGGTCTCCAATTGGTAGTCGGGAACCGGCCTATCACTGCAGGCAGGATCCTTGGGATCTCGGCCCGCGATGGCCCCCAGCGCTATCGCCGCGTCCTCGGCGGTTCTACATAGAGGACCCACATGGTCGAGGGACCATGCGCACGGAACGGCGCCGTACCTACTGACTCGGCCGTATGTGGGTTTCAGCCCAACAACGCCGCAAAGTGCGCCGGGGATCCGAATGGAACCGCCGGTGTCGCTGCCCAAGGCGGCGCTCGCCATGGAAGCGGCCACGGCTGCCGCGGAGCCGCCGCTCGATCCCCCTGATACCCTGCTCAGATCCCACGGGTTATGGACGTCGCCGTAGTGGGGGTTGGTGTTGGTGGGGCCGAAGGCCCATTCGTGCATGTTGGTCTTGCCGATGGTTATCGCGCCGGCTTCTCGGAGCCGGGTGACCACGGTGGCGTCCTCGTCGGGCACGAAATCCCGTAGGATCTTGGAACCGGCTGTGGTCCGCACATCCTTGGTGTAGAAGAGGTCTTTGAGGGCGATCGGTATCCCATGAAGGGGGCCTCGGTAGTCGCCGCGAGCGATCTCTTGCTCCGCCTCTCGGGCCGCCGCCCTGGCAGAGTCCGCCATGACGGTGATGAATGCGTTCACCTTGCCGTCAACTCGTTCGATCTGGCTAAGCGCAGACTCCACCACATCCACGGGGGATGCCTCGCCGTCACGGATCAATCTGGACTGCTCCGCCAGGGTGAGGAAGCATAACTCTCGCTTGTTCATATTCTGTCCATCCTCCAGACGAAGAGGGTGGCGGGCTCCGTTTCGCCAAGAGCGACCTCATCCATGATGCGCAGACTCAGGGCGGTTCGCTCCCACAGCGGAGCCAGTTCCCCCATCCGCTGCTGGTCGATCTGAACTCCACCGGTGGGCAGGGGCGATATCGAGAACTCACCAGTGTGTCCCTCGGTGCTCTTCTCCACGCTGTTTTCCTCCATCTGTTGGTTTCGAGGGAAGCTACAGAGGCCAGTATCAGCGGAGGGCAGCCGGTTGTCAAACCACTCCTGGATCGGGTGATGGAGTGGGACCCCAGCCGCTATGGTTGGGGACGAACCGTGGGCTGACATGGAGAAATGGACGGGGTGGGACCCCAAAGGATCCCACCCCGTCTGTAAAGAGGTGGTGAGGGCGCGTTGAAGTCTAGCGATCTCTGCCTTGCTCGTCGGTTTCCCGCGATGGGGAGAGTTCCGATAGGAGCTCCAGTTCCAGGTCGTCATCGGTGGGCCTGAACACCAACGCGCCATATAGAAGAGCGGCCGCGACTACCACAGCCACAGCGCTAAGCAGCAGCCAGAACAGTTGGATGCGGGTCGTATCTGCCTCGACCATGCCGGCCCTGGCGATCATGGCTACGGCCGCCCACCAGATCGAGCTGGCGAGAAGGGCGATTGTCGCCCCCAATTGCTTGAAATCCTTCATGCTAAGCTCCGTCGATAATGAAAGGCGCCACTTTCTTCGCTCGTTCATTATGACGCAATCCAAGAAGAAGTCCAATGCCGAGTTTGGTCGCACACCATCAGGATATGGTTATGGATGGAGTTGAGGTGCTGGGCGCCGACTGTGGAGAGTCAGTTAGTTCAGGGGTGGGGCTTCGGCCGGTTGATCTTGCGGGCCCGGCCGAAGCCCTGATTCTCGGGAGTGTGGTCGCTACTTCGAGCTTCCCATGATCGGCGAGGGTTTTGGCGCTTCGACCACCCTGACGTACCTGGCGGTGAGCGGTTTCAGCACCCAGAGGGCCAGGGCCGCGGTGATGAAGTTTACCGTCATGGCGATGGTGAAGATCAGACTCCAGCTATTCATCGCCGTGAAGAGCATCGCGGCCAGCGGGCCGGCGAAGATGGATGCCACGCCCTTGGCCGTGTACAGGACCCCGTAGTTGGTGGTCGCGTACTTGGTCCCGAACAGGTCCCCCAGCGTTGCCGGGAAGAGTGAGAAGATCTCGCCCCAGGCGAAGAACACCAGCCCAGTGAGCAGGACGAACGCCACTGGATTTGTCGTCAGGTTCATCCAGAGGAAGACGAACACCCCCTGGAGGGTGAAGGCGATGGCCATGGTGTTCTCGCGGCCGATGTGGTCCGAGACCCATCCCCAGAACGGCCGCGTGAGGCCATTCAGGATACGGTCAAACTCCACGGCCATCACCAGCGCCGTCATCCCAAAGGCCATCGGAATCTTGTTGACACCGTAGAACTTGGCGATGGGGCCGACCTGGGCGGTGGCCATGAGTCCGCTGGCCGCCACCATGACGAACATGAGGTACAGCAGCCAGAAGTGGGAGGTCTTCACCATCTGGCCTGGATTGACGTCGCGAAGGCTTTGGCGAAGGCCTCGCTTGGCCGCTTCCGCCTTGGGATCCCACCCGGCGGGTTGCCAGCCCCTGGCCGGGGCGGTCAGCGTCTGGGCAGCAGCGAGGCAGACAATACCCTGGATGAAGCCGAACACGATGAACGCCTGCTGTTAGCCGCTGC
>JAJZQK010000697.1 GCA_021847625.1 Chloroflexota bacterium | reverse complement strand
ATCTGCGGTTCTCGGAGACCAGACAGATGGAAGTAACCTGCCGTCCGGCCGTGCAGCTGGTGGTGGAGAGCGTGCCCGCCCTCTGCGACTGACGCCGGGCCGGGGCTCGCCCGCCTAGCGGTTACCGGTGACGGATACCGACGCCTCCTGCCGTTTGGCGAACCCCGGCACGTGCCTTACCTTACGCGGCGCCGCCAGCCAGTAGCCGCCGGCCGAGAGACCGGCCGTGGCGATGGCCATGGCGAAGGCCGGCGTGTAGCCGCCCGTGAGGTCGAAGATGAAGCCGCTCAGCCACGGCCCCAGCGCCGAGCCGGCGCCGCAGCCGATGTAGAGGACGCCGTAGACCGAGCCGAACCGCTTGCCCTGGAAGACGTCGGCGGCTGTGGAGGGCATCAGCGGCGCGAACACGCCGTAGCCGATGCCGAAGACGAGCGTATAGAGGTACGCCGGCCAGGGCTGGGAGACGTCGACGACGCTGGCCAGGGCAAGCACGCCCAGGCTGATGCAGATCATCCCGGCCGTGTAGGCGCCCTCGCGGCCGATCCGGTCGGAGAGCCAGCCCCAGAGGATCTTCCCGAGGGAGCCGAAGAGCCCCACCAGGGCCACGATCGTCGCCCCCAGCATCGGGTCGAATTGGCGGTCGGCGAGGAAGGCCACCTGGTGGACCATCACGGATTGGAGGGCCAGCGAGCCGAAGAGGAAGCCCAGGAAGAGCAGCCAGAAGCGGCCGGTGCTGACCGCCGAGCGCACGTCCCAGGGATGGTTGGCCCAGGCCGGGTCGACGACCTTCATCTGGGGCACCGGCGATCCCGCCGCGGGGCCCGCGCCGGGCTGGGCGCCGTCGTGCGCCAGGCCCATGTCCTCCGGCCGGTGGCGATGGAAGGCGATGGCCAAGGCGGGGATGACCAAAAGGACGACGGCGCCCAAGGCGACGTAGGCGGTGCGCCAGCCGGCGAGGTTGATGATCCATTGCAGTGCCGGCACCACGACGAGCATGCCCACGCCGATCCCTGCCGCGGCGAAGCCGAGGGCCGTCCCCCGGCGTTGGGCAAACCAGTTGGTGAGGACGGCGACGTTTGGCACGGTGCCCACGGCGTTGAGCCCGACGGCGGCGATCACGCCGTAGGTCAGGTAGAGGTGCCATGGCTCGCTGACCAGGTTGGTGGCGAAGAGGCCGAGGGCCATCACCACGGCGCCGATGGGTATCACCACGCGGGGACCGAAGCGGTCGACACCGGCGCCGGTCAGCGGCGCCACCAGGCCGTACATGATCATGAAAATGGAGCTGGCGAGGGCCGTGGTGGCCCGGCTCCAGCCGAAGTCGGTGTATATGGCGACGAAGAAGATCGAGAAGGAGTGCATCACCGCGTAGCCCAGGGCCATGCAGACGAAGGCCACGGCCACGACGACCCAGCCGTAGAAGATAGGCTTCTTTGCCAAGTTGCCGATCACGTCCTGTTCGCCAGACTGCCGCGCCCCGCGTCCCCGGGCCTGCCGGATTGCCGGCGGCCGTGGCGAGGGTAGGGAGGGGTCGGCAGGGGCCCGCGACCCTAAGGTCAGTGTACTGCGCCGGCCAGAGGGAAGTCAATCGTTGGTTCAAGTAGTCCGGCCTAGCCGTTGCTGCCGGGGTGCTCGCTACCGCGAGGGGTCACGCAAGCTCTGCCGGCGCTCTTGTCATCCCCGCGCAAGCGGGGATCCAGTGTCCCAGAGACCCGCCAGCCCGCCACGGCGGGCGTCATCCCCGCGCAAGCGGGGATCCAGTCCCTGGTATGGCCACGCGCCGGATGGATTCTCGCTTCCGGGGGAATGACCGGAACCTACCGGCCACCGGCGTTGGATGGAAACGGCCGCGCGGCGGCCCGCCTGCTACCGTAGGGGCCATCAGTCCCTACAAATAGCAGACGGGCGGCTGGCAGTGGCGCACAATCGTAGTGCTGTCGGCATGGCTAACGGTTAGTGTGGATAAACAACCAGTTTTTGTGGATATCGACATAAGTATTGTTGATAAGCAACCTGCCGGCAGGGCGACGGGGGTGACAGGACGGTGGCGGGCGGGATGGTGCCCGTGGTCGACCTGGCATTTAGAAGCGTAACGAAGGCCCATTGCCTGGATGACGAGCAGAGACAAATTCTGACGGAGGTATGAGCGATGGCTCGCATAGACTCGAAGGAAGCCGAACAGGAGGCGTTGGCGCTGGCTGCCAAGCTCATGGCATCGGTAGCGCGGACGGCCCCCAAGACGCGGGGGCTGGACTCGGTGAAGACGGTCATCCTCACGGGGGAGGATCTGGAAGCGCTGGCCGTGGCGATGGAGGCGAAGGTCGACCAGAAGGCCCACCGCCTGCCCTTCTTCGGCCGTGACGCCAAGAACGTCAGGGCGGCCGACGCGGTACTGCTGATCGGCGTGACCGGTGAACCCAAGAAGCCGCAGGACCCCCTGAACTGCGGGGCCTGCGGCCACGGCAGCTGCGCGGAGTTCATCGCCGCCGACAAGAACGAGGGCGAGGACTACCGCGGCCCGCTGTGCATGTTCCAGTCGCTGGACCTGGGTATCGCCCTGGGGGCGGCGGCGAAGCTGGCGGCCGACCTGAACGTCGACAACCGCATCATGTACACGGCTGGCGCCGCCGCCCGCAAGATAGGCGTGCTGGATAGCGACGTCATCATCGCCTTGCCGCTCTCGGTGTCGGGCAAGAACCCCTTCTTCGACCGCTGAGTTCGCGGGGGGGCTATCC
>JAJZQK010000696.1 GCA_021847625.1 Chloroflexota bacterium | reverse complement strand
TGGCGTGCCCACCTTTCCCTATGAGTTCGAGCGCGACGGCAGGCGGCTGTCGCTCTGGCTCGCCGTCGGCAGCGGCGAGATTCTCTCCTACGAGGACGAGGGGGTACACGTCTGGCTTGACCTGGCCCAACCGAAGATGGTGGTCGGGCTGCCGGCACTCGCCCGCCTGCACGTCGAGCGCAAAGAGCCTCGGGAGGGTTCCGAGGCAACGGCGTCCCTCTTCGTCGAAGGGCGCGGGGGAATCGTCGCCTCGCGGGCGACCTCGGCGTCCGTGGCCCGAGAGGCCACTTTTGAAATGGAGGCTATCGCCAAACGTCTGCCCGACCCAACCGCCCCTGCCGGCGCGGAGGCGCCCGGCCTGCGCGTGCATCTGGCCCTCGAGGGCAAGGCCCTCGTAATGGGCGCTCCCGTGGAGGTTAAACCCTGTCTGGAGGCTTTCGCGGAACCGGCCCAGGTCTCCGTCGTGCCGGACAGGCCCAGCTCGTTCTGGCTCTGCGTCCGCAGCAATCTGCCGACGGCGACGCGTGCCCGGCTGCAAATCACGGGGTGCGAGGACATCAAGGTCGCCCCCCACGGCAAACCGGAGTTCACGCTCTCCCCTGGCGGTGTGGCCTCGGTCAGCGCCGAGGTGCAGGCCCCGGCAGGGAGGCACACGGTGCGCGTGATGCCGCTTCTGGTAGGCGAGAACGGCGAGCAGACCACGCTCTGCAAGGAGGGGCTGGCCGAGGTTCCCATCGTCGCCGGTGGCCCCTCCGACGCCTTCGCCTATCGCACCGAGACCGGCGCCGTCATGGAGAACGCCCACCTGCGGGCAACCGTGACGGCAAAGGGCGGCACGGTCAGGATCCAGACAAAGAATCCCGCGAGCGACCTCGTCGAGCAGCGAGCGGCCATTGGCCCGCCCTATTCCCCGACCGAGTTTGCCCATCGCGTGTTCGAGGTGGCCGTCGACGTGCGCGAGGGCGTGGCCAGCGTCCATCTGGCGGCGGAATCGGCGGTCTACCCGGGGCTGCTCTTTCGCCGCACCGTCACGATGACGGCCTCGCCGCGCCTGGAGACGGAGTTCAGCTTCGTCAACTCCGCGGACCAGGCCTGCAGCATCGGCGTCCGCGTCGAGCACATGATGCGTCTACACTCCTCGCTCGTCGCCGTGCCGCTGCCAGAGGGGCTGCTCGTCGACAGCGCCGAAGCCGCTGATTGGGAGGGGGGAGACTGCGGGCCGGACCGCTATGCCGAAACATGGGCATCCCTGGAGCGAGAAGATATGACCGTAGGCTTCCTCTGGCCGGAAGGGAGCACGGCGCAGTTCTCGCGCCGGTTCGGCCCTTTCTTCGGCCTCCCCGAGGTCGTGGCCCAACCGTGCTGCACCGTCGTGGCGGGCCGAATCGTCCTCTACGCCGGGACGGGCGGTTGGCGCACCGTGCGCGACCAGTGGCGGCGGCTCTTCAGCCCCACGGCGCCCGAACAGCCCCCCAAGCCGGTGCGGGCCGCCCGGGTAGACACGCGCCCCGGCGTCGTTGCCTGGTACGGGAGAACCGTCTCGGTTGATCTGGCCGTCCAGCATCTGCGCGGGAGGGCGCTGAACGGTAAGGCAAGTCTCGTTCTGCCCGACGGGTGGCAGGCCACGCAAACGGAATGGCCGTTCGCGGGGCTCCGCCGCGGGCAGACGGCCGCCTTTCAGACGGAGGTCGAGCCCTCACATCGCGAGCAAGGTCGGGAGTTCCCCCGGGCGGACGAGGCGACGCTGTCCCTCGACGCCAACCTGGCCCTGGCGAAGCAGCCGCTCGCCCTTCTGGCGCTGGGCCATCCAAGCGAGCAAGTGAACATCTCCGAGGCCAGCACCGCCGGCCTGCGAACCGTTCGCGTAGACAACGGTTGGGCAGCTTTCACGGTCGCCCCGGAGTTTGCCGCCGCCGTTGTCGCCTACGAGCATGGCGGCCAGAACCATCTGTACTCCACCTTCCCGGAGCCGGGCGAGCTAATGTGGCAGCGGCCGTTCTTCGGCGGCATCGGCCCGGCCGTGGCGCCGCGCGGCACCCACTTCCACCCCATACACTCCGGGCACCTGTACGAGGAGAAATTCGATGTCGTTCTCCCGGCAACCAGAACCTACCTTGGGGCGGAATGGAAGGGCGTACGGCTGGCCTCCGACCTACGACGGCCGGCGGGCCTGCACCTGGAGATCGACTACCTCACGCTGGGGGGCAGCAACCTCCTTCTCGTCGTGACCAGGATGGAGAACCGCACGGGAGCCCCTTCGGCGCTCCAATCGTTCGTCGGCTGTTACCTGCAGGTGGGAGGCCAGCTGAAGCCATCGATCCTTCGCTACGTCGCCGAGGGGGAGCACAACACCCGCCTCGCGGAGTTCGACGTGTGGTTGGCGCCGTCGGCCGATTGGGCGGCAGTGGAGAATGAAGAGACGGGGCTGACCGTCGCCTTGATCAGCGGAACACCCTGGGCCTACGTGGAGGCCTACGACCTCGGGTTCGAGGGGGCCCACCTGTTCAATGCCGGCGAGACGCTGCTCCCGCCGGGGGAGACAGACGAGTGCCTGACCCTCTTCGTCCTCAGCGACCGCGTCGAGAAAGCGCGGCGATACCGCGCCTTGGGTTGGTCCGGCGAAATCGGGCCAGCGCCGGAACACTAAACTGACAGGACTTACGCGGTGGGAGTCGGACTAACCGCAGAGGACACAGAGAACAGGGGGAATGCCCGGTTCCTTCCGTCTTCACCGCGGTC
>JAJZQK010000695.1 GCA_021847625.1 Chloroflexota bacterium | reverse complement strand
TGATCTCGTCGGTCGCCAGGCTGACCAGACGGATGCCGATGCCCGCCGCTATCTGACGAGCGTTCTCGGTTTCCTCCGGCAGGTAGGTGGGGGAAGAAGCGTTGGCGGCCACGGCCCGGGCGCCCAGTACATCGTAGGCTACGTTGGCCAGCAAAGTGCTGTCTACCCCGCCGGAGAAGGCCACGAGGACCGAGCCCATCTCCGAAAGAATCCCCCGCAGACGATCGTGCTTCTCTTGCAGATTCATGTCTCCCTCCGGGCCGAAAGGCCCATATAGTACCGATTGCCTTGAGCCGAGTCCCATATAGGCCCATGCCATTGCATAGCGGCTGGCGTCCCCCGGGACTGCGCCGAGGGACCAAGGTCTGGCAGCCACGGCCGGCAGGGACGCCGGTCGCTACTCCTCAACCACTGACCAATAGGACACTCACATCCGCAATCGGTATTATGCTTCTGCGAGCCCTATGGCTCGGCGAACAGCTCCGTGCTTAGGTAGCGTTCCCCCGTATCCGGCAGCAGAACCACGACGAGCTTACCCTTGTTCTCCTCCCGCCGGGCCACGGCCACGGCGGCGAACGCGGCGGCGCCGCTGCTGATGCCGACCAACAGCCCTTCCTCGCGAGCGAGGCGCCGGCCCATCGCCATCGCCTCCGCGCCCGAGACCTGCACGATCTCGTCGACGACGCCGCGGTCGAGGACCTCGGGAACGAAGCCCGCGCCGATGCCCTGGATCTTGTGGGGGCCGGACTGCCCGCCGCTGAGCACCGGCGACTCGGTCGGTTCGACGGCAACCACTTGCAGCCCCGGCTTGCGGGCCTTGAGCGCCTGGCCGACGCCAGTGATGGTGCCCCCGGTGCCCACGCCCGCGACGAAGATGTCGACGGCGCCGTCGGTGTCGGCCCAGATCTCCTCCGCCGTCGTCCGCCGGTGGACGGCGGGGTTGGCGGGATTGCGGAACTGCTGCGGCATCCAGGCGTTGGGGGTTTCCCTTGTGAGCTCCTCGGCCCGGCGCACGGCGCCGCTCATGCCTTCCTTGCCCGGGGTCAGCACTATCTCGGCTCCGAGCGCCCGCAACAGCTGGCGTCGTTCCACGCTCATCGTCTCTGGCATGGTCAAGATCAGCTTGTAGCCGCGGGCTGCCGCCACGAAGCCGAGGGCGAGGCCGGTGTTGCCGCTGGTCGGTTCCACGATCACGGTGTCCTTGGAGAGCAGCCCCTCTTGGTCGGCCGCCTCGATCATGGCGAGACCAATGCGATCCTTCACGCTGCCGAGGGGATTGAAGCTCTCTAACTTCGCCACCACGGTGGCCCCAGCGCCCGCGGTGACCTTGTTCAGGCGGACGAGGGGGGTATGGCCGACGAGCTCCGTGACGTCGTTGGCGATCCTACTCATCGATCATGATCTCCTCTTCTTCGATCTTCTTCCCCACCATCCGAAAGGCCCGCACGACCGGGCGCGAGTCCGCCAGCGAGACGATGATATAGACGCTATCGGGATAGAAGGCGAGGCTCTGGTCGACGCGGGATGGGTAGGCCGAGGAGTGCGGATGCGAATGGTAGATGGCCACCATCTGCTCCCCGTTCTCTTCCACCTCGCGCATGACGTCGAGTTGTTGGCGGGGGTCCATTTCGTAGCGCACGCGCGGGTTGTCGGCGACGTTCTGGCCGCGGTAAACGCGGGTAACGTGGCCGTCGCGCCCGGCGAGGATGCCACAGACCTCGCCGGGCGCCCCTGCGCGGGCGTGGTCCAGAATCTCAGCCAGGTAGTCTTGATGTATGTGCAGCATCTTGCCTTGTTTCACCTCACCACGAGATCACGCGATCGTTCGCGAAGATCAGGGCGACGATTCCCTCGTAGCTGAGCGGGCTGTAGTCTCGCCGCCAGCCGCGCGCCGCCAGGTCGTCTCGAGCAGCGTAGATCCGTCCCGGAAACTCGATGGGGTCCAGGACGGCGTCGTGTAGGAGGAGCAGCGTCACCTCGTGGTCCACGAAGTGGGCCTTGGCTGAATCCAGGGCGCGGCGGTCCTCTGGCCGGCGGATGACGTGGAGAATCTTCACAGCCCTAGTACACCAGCACCACGTCTGCCTCGGCCAGCACGCCGGCGGCCTCGGCCCGAGAAACCACTTCCACGCCTGCCAAGACCTCGGTGGGGTCCAAACCCCGCTCGATCAACGACTCCCGCTCGCTCAATCTGCGTATACCCATCAGCCCCAGCGTCTCCCAGTTTGTGCCCAGGCTGGGCCGTTCGATCTCGGCGACGGCCAGAGGCACGGAGAGCCAAACTGCCTGATCCAGGAGCAGTACCGTCACCTGGGGGTTGGCGAGCGTCAAGCCGATGGCCACTCGCAACCCTTCTTCGTCGCGGCCCGAGTTGAGGGGCCCGTCACGTAGGACGACGACGATTTCTCTGTTAACCAAAGGTGACCACCCTGTCGGCGTCGTGCACTGCCTCCGCCCAGTCCAACTGGCTGCCCCAATGGATTCCCGGGATCAGCGCCACGTTCCGTTGCCTGGCGCTGAGCGTGCAGGCGGCCAGAATTGCACCCTGCTCACCCAAGTCGACCATGGTCGCCGCGCTACTCACGCCGTCGGCGTTGAGGAACACGGTCACCTGATGGCCAAGTCGTAGGGCCGCGAGAGCGAGCTGGCGCACCGTTCGCACGTCTTCGGACGCCGGTACGGCCGTCAAGAGAACCGCGAGCCTCACCGATACCACCTCTCAAGGCGCGTGAATACCATA
>JAJZQK010000694.1 GCA_021847625.1 Chloroflexota bacterium | reverse complement strand
GTTAGGTAGGCTACCGGTTTATCGGTCTGCCTGTAAGTCGGTCGCTGATGCAGGTAAGCATGAAACTAGATCGTCGTTGTGGGCAGGTAAGCCCCGCCTGCCCGCTTGTTGTAAAGGGCCGGGCGGCGGCTTATAATAGCGGGCAGGTCGACAGGTGGTGGCGAGGGCCCTCGTTGGCAGCCACCGGCGGTCGGCGAACGGTACGAGCAACAAGGGAGGTTACGTGTCAATGCCGGGCAAGGACCGCAGCACCGAGATCACGGAGACGCCGGAACGGACGGCCCATCGGGCGCTGCTTTTCGCTTTGGGGCTCACCCGTGAAGACTTCGGCAAGCCCTTTGTAGCTATCTGCAACTCCTGGAACGAGATCGTCCCGGGCTGCGCGCATCTGCGTCCCGTGGCGCAGGCGGTGCGCGAGGGGATACTGGCCGCCGGGGGCGTGCCCTTCGAGTTCAACACGATCGGCGTCTGCGACGGCCTCGCCCAGGGGCATGTGGGTATGAAGTACTCGCTGCCGAGCCGGGAGATCATCGCCGCCTCGGCGGAGATAATGCTGCAGGCGCACCAGTTCGACGCCGTCGTCTTCGTCAACTCCTGCGACAAGATCACCCCAGGCATGCTGATGGCGGCGGCGCGGGTAAACATACCCGCCGTGTTCGTCCCTGCCGGGCCGATGGCGCCGGGGGTCTACGAGGGCCGCAAGTTTGCCCTCCCCAACATGCGCGAGTATGCTGGCAAGCTCCATGTGGGCGAGATCACGGAAGCGGAATTGGAGAAGGTGGAAGAGATCGGTTGCCCCACCGCCGGCAGCTGCGCGATGATCGGCACGGCCAACACGATGTCCTGCCTGACCGAGGTGCTAGGGATGACCCTGCCCCTGGGCGCCACCACCCCCGGCGTCAGCGCCGCCAAGGTGCGCGAGGCGCGACAGGCCGGGCGGCTGGTGGTCGACCTGCTGGCCCGGGGCGTGCGCCCGTCCGACATCCTGACGCGGGAAGCCTTCGAGAATGCCCTGCGGGTGACGCAGGCCATCGGCGGCTCGACGAACTCGCTCCTACACCTGCCGGCCATCGCCCACGAACTGGACATCACGCTGGACATGCGCGACGTCGACCACGCCGGCCAGACCACGCCTTACATCGCCCGCATCAGCCCCTCCGGCACCTGCACGATGGACGACCTACACCGCGCCGGCGGCATGCCCGCCGTGTATAAGTCGTTGGGCTCGCTCCTGAACGTGGAGGCGAGGACGGTAGCGGGCAAGACGATCGGCGAGGTCGCCGAGGCGGCCGAGTGGAGCGATCAGGAAGTTATTCATCCGGCCGCTAAGCCGCTTGCCCCGCAGGGCGGGCTGACTACCCTCTGGGGCAGCCTGGCGCCGGGCGGTGCCGTCGTCAAACGGTCGGCGGCGAGCCCGAAGATGTGGGTCCACGAGGGCCCGGCGTGCGTCTTCGACTCGATGGAAGAGGCGGTGGAGGCTGTGCTGGCCGACCGGGTCGCCCCCGGCTCGGTGGTGGTGATCCGCTACGAGGGGCCGGTCGGCGGCCCCGGCATGCGCGAGATGCACATGATTACGTCAATTATGTACGGCGCTGGCCTCGCGGAGTCGACGGCGCTAGTGACCGACGGCCGCTTCTCCGGGTCCACGCGCGGGCCGAACATCGGCCACGTCAGCCCGGAGGCAGCGGCCGGCGGGCCGATTGCCCTGGTGCGCGACGGCGATCTCATCAGCATCAACATCCCCGAGCAGCACCTGGAGCTGAAGGTGAGCGAGGATGAGCTGGAGAGGCGCCGCCGGGAGTGGCAGCCGCCGGAACCGCGGCACAAGAAGGGGGTCCTCGGCCTCTACTCCGCCGTATGCGGCTCGCCGATGTCCGGCGCTGTCTGGAAGGCACGCTGAGCGATCCGCAAGACGCGAAAAGGGAGCTTCCGGACCACGGTCTGGAAGCTCCCTTTCTTGTTTACCCGGCCGTCGCTCGCGGCTAGCCCTGGTTCTTCAGGTTCTGCTCCGCGTTCGCGGCCTGCTGGCTGAGGTTCTGGCTGACGCTCTGCCCGACGTTGCTGACCGTGCCGCGTGCCTGGTCGTAGTACTTCCGGGCGGTGCCAAGGAAGCGCTCGCGCTGCTTCGGGTCGGGCAGGTAGACCAGCATAAGGACGGCGCTCGCGACGGCTAGCCAGCCGAGCCGCCATAGCGTGGAGAGCACGAACCCGGTCACGCTGCTCGCCACGTGCCCCGTGGCCTGCCCCAGTGAGCTGCCGGTGCTCATGATGGAGCCCTGGACGGCGCTTGTGACGCCCCGGCGGGCGCGCCGCTGGGTCCTCATCCCGCCCATCGCGCTGTCCCAGGCGGAACGGAGGCCGGCGCTGATGCTCTGGCTGGTGGTCTTCTGGGCCTGGCGTGTCATCTGGCGCTTGATGATATCCGGCATGCTGCTGGACAGGTTGCACGGCCTTGCGGCGATGTCGGTCTCGCGCCGCTGTTGCGCGGCCTTGATGGTGGGTATCGCCGCCACCAAGGCGAGCAGCGCACCGATGCTGCCGAGCAGCACCCAGATGGAGTTATCCCTCTTCTCGTTGGTACTATCCACTTGATATCACCCCCTGTGGGGCGCTATCGAGCAAAGGGCGTGCCAGCATTGCCTCGGAAAGGCATGGTTCAGGAGGGCGGATAGACAGAGTCACGGTTTGATGCCAACGTCACCCCCGCGAAAGCGGGGGTCCAGGCAGCCATCGGCGGATT
>JAJZQK010000693.1 GCA_021847625.1 Chloroflexota bacterium | reverse complement strand
GTGCCACGCGCACCGGCAGTCCGCTAACCCACCCACCGGTTGTGGCCGGACGGACCGCCGGTGAAGGACTCCGCGGACGGCGACGGGAACGAGCCTCCCGGCCTAGACCCACCGTCGCAGTCGGAAGTAGACGACCATGCTCACGAGCACTACGGCCATCACGCCGACGGTGATGACGAACGACAGGGGATGGTGGGCAAAGGGCAGGAAGTCGATGTTCATGCCGTAGATGCCCGAGATCACCGCCATCGGCAGCATGATCGTGGAGATGAGCGTAAGCACCTTCATCACCTCGTTCATGCGCAGGCTGTTGATCGACTCGCTCGTCGCCGCCAGCCCTTCGATGACCTCCCGGTAATCCTCCAACACATCCCAGATCTTGTTGACGTGGTCGGAGACGTTGCCCCAGTACGCGCCCAGCTCCTCGCCCAGGAACGGCGTCTCTTTGCACTCCAGGCTGGCGATGATTGTCATCTCGGGCTTCACGATGCGCCGGAAGGCGATGACGTCGCGGCGGGCGAGGGAGAGGTCATGGATGACCTCCCGCACCTCGTCGCCGAAGATGCGGTCCTCGGCGCTGTCGACGTTGGCGCCCATCTTGTCCAGGATCGGGAAGCAGTAGTCGACGAGGTGGTCGACCAACTGATAGAGCAGGAAGGCCGAGCCGCGGCCCATGTGCTCTGCGCGACGCGCCTCGTCGCCCCTGCACGCCTCGAACATCGTGGCGATCGGGCTCAAGTCCCCCTTGTGGAGGGTGATCAGGTAGTCTGCACCCACGAGCATATCCACCTCGCTGGCGACCAGCTGGCGGTCGGTCCGGCTGAAGACCGGGAAGTGGAGGACCATGAAGAGATAGTCCTCGTACTCGTTGATCTTGGGCCGCTGCACCCTCGTCAGGCAGTCGTCGAGGTCGACCGGATGGAAGAACGGGAAGTTCTCGCGCAGCCAGTCGATCTCCGTCTGCGACGGGCGCTCGATGTTGATCCAGGTCAGCTCGCCGTGCCGCAGCACGTCGACCTTGGGCTGGCGATGCGCCGGTCCCACCCGATCGGTGCCGTTCTTCCTGCGCTCCTTGAGGGCTGTTGGGGCCCAGCGGTTCGCGCGGGCGGCGGGCTGCCAGAGGCGAAGCCAGCGATTCGAGGATTCCTCTTGGGTGGCCGCATCGAACGCGGTATTGAGGTTCGTAAGCCTGCTTAGGGTAAGGACCATGGTCGCACCTCCTTCTTGCCCCGTATGGGCGATTGGCAACAGCATTGGTAACGGGCGGGCATAGCATCCCCGCGGGAAAAATGCGGTCTGCCGGACTGATGAGGAGGCGACGATCCCTGGATGGGTTTTGTGGCTAGCGCGCTAGATTCGGGCCCTGGGGCGGCGCGGGAATAGGGCGCGCAAGGCCAGTCTGAACCGGGGACGTCGCGTTCCGCGGCCGGCTGCCGGTGACGTTGGTCGGTCTATGACTACTGCCAGGAT
The DNA here is from genome assembly GCA_021847625.1 of Chloroflexota bacterium. Next base: position 1,271 of record JAJZQK010000693.1, on the reverse strand, counting down.
CCACGACGTTCACCCCCTTCGATGGCCTTGCGGCCGTGTCGTTCGGCAGGAGTATTGCCGAACGAGCATTCTCGGAATTCACGCTCTAGGCTCATGCTCCGTCGGGGGTATTATACCAAAGACCTCCCCCGATTTCTCCCCTGCACCTGACCGGTTTCCCAACTGGCCGCCGAGCCGGCATTGCCCCTGGCCTGATGGCCAGGGCGACCCCGGCGGCGTGGCCCGGCCCACGGGCGGCAGAAATGAAGTGTCCGGTGTCGCAAATCGGGGCGACACCGAACACTTCAAAAGGAGGAGAAGGCCCGACAGGGCCACTCAACTTACCGCAAGTTGCTTACCACGGTAAGCGAAAATGGGCGCTTTTCGGGCATATTCGACCCTCGATTTGCGCGCAAGGCGCCGAATTCGCGCCGGGGCCGGCGGCGGAGGAGAGAGCACGGCGACGGGCGAGACAAAGCCCCCGGCGTGGCCTAACACTTGCGGTCATAACTAGCGGGAGACGAGCTGTATCAACCAAGTCATTAAGTGCAGTCAAGGAGGGTGGTTATGCCACAGGGAGGGCTTGGCGAAATTCAAGCCTGGTCCATCGTATCGGCGGCGGTGGCCCTCGCGGTTGCCATTATCGTGACCGTGGTGGTGGCCTATCGGATGCGGGGCGCCACCGAGAAGCGCATCAGGGCGGACCTCGACGGGATGCGCGACACCCTGCAACAGCGCCTGGCCGGGATGGGCGAGCGCAACAACAACCTGGAGGCCCAGTTCAAGCAGACCGCCGATGCGCTGGGCAGGCAATCCAGCGAGTTGCAGGTCCGCGTCGAGGAGACCGCGCAACGCGTCGGCCGCCTGGAGGGCGAGGTGCGTCTGGCCCGGACGCAGACGTCGCTCCAGCAGGCGGTGGTGCGAGGCACCAGGGCCCGCACTCATCTGGCCGAGCAGAACAGCGGCCTGGCCGAACGAGACCTAACCGAAACCGACGCTGCCCTGCAGCGGGCGTTGGCCCTGGCGCCCCAGGCGCTGAAACCGCGCATCGAGGAGGTGCGCCGTAGCCTGAACGAACTGAAGGGCGGGGTCGAGGCGCGCACCTTCCCCGTTGCCTCGGTGGAGATTCTGACCGACCACATCGACAGCCTGGTCGAGGGCACGGGCGAGCCGCGCGCCTAAATAGTCCGACGTAGTTGTTGCTGCCCGGGTGCTCGCTACCGGGAGGGCCAACGAAGCCTCTGCCGGCATCCCTGTCATCCCCGCGCAAGCGGGGATCCAACGTTATCTGT
>JAJZQK010000692.1 GCA_021847625.1 Chloroflexota bacterium | reverse complement strand
GCGCACCTGCCGCCACTGGGGGTCGACCTGCTCGTGCCACCACGATTCCACCTCCTCGACATAGCCGCTGTAGGACTCGGTCCAATTGATGGCCGGGAAGTGGCGGGAGGAGGCCAGGTCGCGGTCCAGCCCCCAGAAACAGCGGGTGAAGCGCTGCGTGTAGATCGTGACCGGCTCGGAGAAGGTTCCGCCGGGCGGCGACACGGCGCCGATGATGCCGACGGAGCCCTCCCGATCGTTGAGGGCAGTGACCCGCCCGGCGCGCTCGTAGAAGCCCGCCAGTCGGGAGGGCAGGTAGGCGGGAAAGCCCTCCTCGGCGGGCATCTCCTCCAAGCGGCCGGCGATCTCGCGCAGGGCCTCGGCCCAGCGAGAGGTCGAGTCGGCCATCACCGCCACGTGGTAGCCCATGTCGCGGAAATACTCGGCCAGTGTGATGCCCGTGTAGATGCTGGCCTCGCGGGCGGCAACGGGCATGTTGGAGGTGTTGGCGATCAGCACGGTCCTCTCCATCAGGGGACGGCCGCTGCGGGGGTCGAGCAGCTCGGGGAAGTGCACGAGAACGTCGGTCATCTCGTTGCCCCGTTCGCCGCAGCCGATGTAGACGATAACATCGGCGTCGGACCATTTGGCAAGCTGGTGCTGGGTCACGGTCTTGCCTGTGCCAAAGCCCCCGGGCAGGGCGGCCGTCCCGCCCTTGGCCACGGGGAAGAAAGTGTCTATCACCCGCTGCCCGGTGATCAGGGGCACGTTCGGCAGCTGGCGCTCCCGGTACGGCCGGGCCTGGCGGATCGGCCAATGCTGGTACATCTTCAGCTCGCTCTCACCGCTCGCCGTGGCCAGGCGGACGACCGTCTCGTCCAGGGTGTAGCCCCCCTCGGGTACGACGGACCGGACTGTCCCCGAAAGGTCGGGGGGCACCAGCACCCGATGCACGATGGTGGCCGTCTCGGGCACCTCTCCCAGCGTCGCTCCGCCGGGCACCTCGTCGCCTGCCCGCACCAGCGGGCGGAAGCGCCAGCGGCGCTCGTGGTCGAGGGGGTTCACGCGGGCACCCCGTTGGATGAAGGCGCCGGACTGTCGCTCGATCACCTCCAGGGGCCGCTGCAGCCCGTCGAAGATCGTGCCGATCAGGCCGGGCCCCAGCTCGGCCACCAGCAGTCGGCCCGTCCCGTGGATCGGCTCACCCGGCCTGAGGCCGCTCGTCGACTCGTACACCTGGATGGTGGCTATGGCCCCCGCCAGACGGATGACCTCGCCCAGCAGCCGGGCATCGCCCACCTCGACCATCTCTCCCACGCTCACCTGCTCCGCCTCTCCGGCCCTGACGACGGGTCCGTTTATGCCGCGGATGACGCCGGTCTGTTTGGTAAGCCGGAGGGGCCGCGCCTGGGGGGCCTGCTCTGTCATCGTCTACTTCCCCTTGCTCTTTGAGATTCGCCCGGTGCCGAGGCCTCAGGCCGCCGTCCGCCGTCGCCGCTTCCCGCTGAGGACATGCCAGATCACCGGCCGGAGGGCGTCACGCTCGCGGGCGAACCTGGCCTCGAACGAGTTGTTGAGGACGATGCGCCCGCCTTCCTTGGCGGCGACCACACCGCCGGCGATCGGTTCCGGGTGGTCGGCAACCGTGAGCTTCGCCTGCACCCTTCGCCGGTCGAGAACCTCGACGATCTTGGCCAGCAGGGCGGCGTCGAGCAGAGGACGGTCGGCGTCGCTCACCCGCAGCTCCACGTCGCCGCCGCCCAGGGCGGCTACGGCGTCGGCCCCGAGCTCCACCAGGCTGGCCTGCCGCTGCCCCTTGTCCGCCAGGTTCGCCACCCGCTGCCAGGCCGCTTCCAGAACACGGTCGATCAGTGACTCTCGCTGTTGCAGGAGAAGGCGCTGCCCCTCCACCTCCGCCGTCGACGTCGCCCGGCGGACGTAGGCCTGGTTCTCCCTGGTGGCGGCGTCGACGCGTCGAACCTCCTCTGCCTCCAGGTCCTCTCGGGTCCTTTCCAGGGCGGCGTCGGCCTCCCGCTGGGCCGATTGCCTGATCTCCTCCGCCTCGCGACGGGCTCTGCCGAGGATCTCCGCCGAGAGAATCTCCAGGTTCTTCATCTCCTCCTGCATCTCTCACACCTCCCCTTGCTTGCGTGTGGTCGTATCTGTTGCCGGCTAGGCGGCGCCCACCGCTCTGCGAAGCAGCTCGCGTGCCGAAGGGCGCTCCACAACCTCGCCGGGCCCCGCTACCTCCAGGACGATGGGTAGGCTGTGGCTGGCGCGGAATTCGTCCAAGCGCCGGCCCATGCCTCTGGCCAGGTTGGCCGTGATGAGCACCAGGCCGACCTCGCCGGCCCGGCGCATTTCCTCCAGCCTGGACGCGGCCGCCGTCGGGTCGCCAACCGTCTCGCCTTCCACGCCGACGAGCGAGAAGCCGAGCACGGTATCTTCGGGCCCGAGGACGAATACCTTCATTCAGATCGACCCCAGAATAAGGATGGAGATGATGACGCCATAGATGGCGATACCCTCGGCCAGCCCCACGTAGACCAGGGAGCGACCGAAGAGCTCGGGCCGCTCGGCGACCGAGCCGAGGGCCGCCGAGCCCGTGTAGGCCACGGCAATGCCGGCGCCGATGGCGGCCAGGCCGGTGGAGATGGAGGCGGCGATGAGGCCCAGCCCACGGTCGGGGGCCGCCTGCGCCAGCGGCGCGGCCTGGACCGTCGTCACGGCCAGTTGCGAGGCCACGAACAGGGAGAAGAGCAGC
>JAJZQK010000025.1 GCA_021847625.1 Chloroflexota bacterium | reverse complement strand
GGGCAGGCCCCTGTGGCCTGCCGCCCGGCCGGCGTCGAGCCGGCCCACCTCACCATTGCCCTGCACCCAAATCGGCGATGGCACGTTTGCTTACGCGCGCGCCTATCTGTCCGGGGCGAACGGTTCTTCCTCCCCTTCGGGTCGGCCCCGTTCCGCCTCGGGGCGGGCTCTTGCTCCTTCAACGCGGCTCCGTTCCTCTTCGGGGCGATTCTGCTCCATTCGTAGGCGGTTGACGACGGCCAGCGCCTCGATGCTGGAGACGCCGAAACGGTGCAGGGCGTGGCGGGTCATCTCCAGGCTGACCTCCACGGCAGGGTTTATGATCTCGCGGGCGCCGCTGTTGCGCAGCAGCTGGACGGCCCCCGGATAGGGGGCCCTCACCACGATGTCCAGGCGAGGGTTGATGCGTCGGGCATTGGTAACCGCCAGCTGGGCGGCGATGGGGTCCGGCAGGGTCACCGCCAGCACGCGGGCCCGGGCCAGGTTGGCCTGGATGAGCAGGTGCTCGTTGCCGCCGTCGCCGTAGAGACACGGCAAGCCCCGCGAGCGCGCCAGCTCCACCGCGTGGGGGTCGTGGTCGATGATGAGTTGCCGTAATCCCCGTGTCTGCAGAACAAGAGAGATAGTCTGGCCGACGTCCCCGTAGCCGAGGATCACGGCGTGGGCCGAGATGCCGGGCGAATGCTCGTCCTGCTGAGCGGTGTTAGGTCCGGCGAGCATCACCGCGGCACCGGGAAACCTCGTCAGCAGCGAGAAGAGCGGCTCGGCCAGGCGCATCGTCCACGGCGTCACGAGGATGGTGATGAGCGCTACTGCCACGGTCAGCGAGAAGACCTCTGCTGGCAGCACGCCCACGTCCTCGCCGAGGCGGGCAAGGACGAACGAGAACTCCCCGATCTGGAGCAGTCCCAGGCCCGCGTAGATCGCCGTGCGCAGCGGGTAGCCGAATAGCTGCACGATCGTGCCGACGATGATGAACTTGCCGACGAGAACGGCGACTACGGCGACGGTAACTACCGCCACGTTGCTAACGATGAAACCGGGATCGATTAGCATGCCGATCGATACGAAGAACAGCACGGCGAAGAGGTCCCGCAAGGGTAGCACATCGGCGAGCGTCTGGTGGCTGAACTGCGATTCGGAGATGACCAGGCCGGCGAGGAAGGCGCCGAGCGAGAGGGAGAGGCCGGCCAGCGACACGCCGGCGGCCATGCCGAGGGCGATGACGACGATGGTAATCAGGAAGAGCTCCCGCGAGCGGGTCTCCGCTACCCAATAGAGAATCTGCGGCACCAGGCGGGTGCCCAGGATGAACGTGGCTAGGAGCACAATGACGGCCAGCAGCGCGGCGACGCCCAGCTGGCGTGGGAGGCCCTCGATGGGTCCGGCCAGGGCCGGCAGCACCACGATCATCGGCACCAGGCTGAGGTCCTGCACGAGACATATCGCCAGCATAATGCGCCCGTGCGTCGCGTCGAGCTCACCGCGCTCGATGAGGATCTTGACGACGACGACCGTGCTGGAGAGGGCGATGAGGGCGCCGAAGAACAGCGAGACGAGGGGCGAGTAGTCGAGCAGGACGCCGACGGCCGCCCCGAAGGCCATCGTGGCGAGGATCTGGGCGATGCCGCCGTAGATGGCGACGCTGCGCACGCGGCCGAGCTCGGCAAGGGAGAACTGGACGCCCAGGCTGAACATGAGGAGGAGGATACCCAGGCTGGCCAGATCCTCGACGCTCTCCGGGCGGATGCCGATAACCGGCGTGTGGGGGCCCACGGCGATGCCGGCCGCGAGGTATCCGAGGACGGCCGGCTGGCGCAGGCGGTGGGCGATTGCCCCCCCGATGAGGGCCGCGCCGAGGGCCAGGCTGAGGTCGATGACTAGCCCGAGTCCCTCCATTACCTAGGGTCCGGCTCCCGGGGTAGGCGTGGGGATGGCGTTGGTCTGGCCACCCGACCCCGGCGCACCGGTCACAACCGGCGGTAGGGGGTTGGACGGCGGCAGGTAAATCTCCGGATGGAGGGTGCAACGCTCCTTCGGCACGTTCGCGGCGATGTGCCAGTCCTCGACGGTCAGCGGACAGGCGGCGGTGGCCAACTGCCCCGTGACCGCGCAGGTCTTCGCCCGCACCAGGCCGTCGGGACGGTCGAACTGAATGACGGGGGTCCCCTCCAGCGCCCGCTTCATGAAATTGCTCCAGATGTAGCCGGCCCCCGACACGCCGTAGACGTCCTTCATCGCCGAGTTATCGGCGTTGCCTACCCACACCCCTGTCACCAGCTGTGGCGTGTAGCCGACCGTCCAGCCATCGCGGTAATCGTCGGTCGTGCCCGTCTTCGCCGCCGCCGGCCGGCCGATCTCCAGGAAGTTGTTGGGCCCATAGGTGGGCACCCGAGCCTGGTTGTCGCTGAGGATGTCGGAGATCAGGAAGGCGATCTGGGGTGAGATGACCTGCTTCCCTTGCTCGGGCGGTCGATACTCGTCCAGAACGTTGCCGAACTCGTCCGTCACCTTCATGATCGACACCGGCTCGTACTCGCGGTAGCCGGCCGGCTGGCCCGCCAACGCCGGGGTCCCGATCTGTTGGCCACCGTCGGCGAAGGGCGTGTAGGCGTAGACCAGGTCGAGCAGCTTGACCTCGCCGCCGCCGAGCGTCACGGCGAGCCCCCAGGGCTTGTCGTCGGGCAAGGAGGTGATGCCCATCCGGTGCACCGTTTGCAGCATCGAGGGTACGCCGACGGCCTGGAGGGCGAGCACGGCCGGCACGTTTAGCGAGCAGGCCAAGGCCCAACGCACGGTGACCGGACCGCGAAAGCGCAGGTCGTGGTTCTTGGGAGCGTAGGGGGGCATGCCCTGCCCGCCGGGGAAATTGGTCGGTTGGTCGATGAGGATGCTCGACGGCCCCCAGCCCAGTTTCTCGAAAGCCGTCGCGTAGGTGAACGGCTTCAGCGTCGAGCCCGGCTGCCGGTCCGCCACGGCCATATTCACCTGGCCGTCGATCGACTCGTCCCAATAGTCCACGCTGCCCACCATCGCCAGCACCTCGCCGGTGCGCGGGTCGATGGAGACCACGGCGGCGTTGTTCGCATTGAGGTCCTTGATTGTGGCTATGTGCTCGCTAGCCGCCTCTTCGGCCAGGGACTGCAGGCGCGGGTCGAGGGACGTATAGACGCGCAGGCCGCCCTGCTCCACCCTCTCCTTGCCGTACTTGCGCTCCAGTTGGTCGAGGATGTACATCACGAAGTGCGGCGCCTTGATATCCACCTGGCGGGAGACAAACTCCATGGGCGTGTCCTTGGCTTCCGCGGCCTCTTCCTCGGTGATGTAGCCGTTGACGACCATGCGGTCCAGGACGTAGGCCTGGCGGGTCTTGGCCGCCTGGAAATGGGTATAGGGGTCGTATCCACTGGGCGACTGGGGCAAACCGACGAGGAAGGCAGCCTCCGCCAGGTTCAATTCGCGGGCGTGCTTGCCGAAGAAGGTCCAGGCCGCCGCCTCGATCCCGTTGGCGTTGCCGCCGTACGAGATCTGGTTGAGGTACAGCTGGAGGATCTCGTCCTTGCTGTACCACTGGGAAATCTGGAAGGCGAGCAGGGCTTCCTTGATCTTGCGGTCGTAACTCTGCTCGTAACGGTAGCTCTCGTCGAATAAGACGTTGCGGACGAGCTGTTGGGTGATCGTGCTGGCCCCGCTGGCGATGCCGCCCGCCTCGAGGTTCTGCCAGACCGCCCGCAAAATATGCCGCACGTCGAAGCCCGGGTTGGCGTAGAAGTTGGGGTCCTCCACCGACAATGTTGCGTCGATGACGTAAACCGGCAGGTCGGCGAGGGTTACTTCCATATGCCTGCCGGTCTCGGGGTCTTTCTCGTAGAGGAGGTTGCCCTCGCGGTCGTAGATGAACGTGGAGCTAGATGGGACCTTCTCCGTGAGTTTATCAGGGGAGGGGAAGTCCCGCGTATAGTAGGCGTAGCCCCCCATGGCGGCGGCAACGGCGCCGACCGGCGTGATGAGCGAGAATATGGCAAGGAAGATCACAAACCCTTTGACCAGGGAGCTGGTCAGGTGCGTGTTGGTGACCGCCGCGTAGTGCGTTCGCGAAAGGTGCCGCAGGCGGGCGCGTCTGAGCGTCCGCACGCGGTCGCGCTTGTTTGCAAGGCCGTTAGGTTCGTTTTTGCCATTGCCGTTGGGGTGTGCCACTGCCTTCCTCCTCGAGTACGCAAATTATACTCGGGCACCCAGGGAGTGGCAATAAGGAGGATAGGCAAAGCGCGGGGTAGAGGTCGAATAGTGTCGACGGTCGGCGTCGTGAGTCCGCGGGCGTTGACGCGATTTGGCGAGGCAGCTTATACTTTCTATTGGCCGGGGCTAGTCGACGGCGGGCAAGTGGGCCAGTTTCCTTGCTTGGAAGGAGCGGAGCGCATGCCCACGTACATCTTTCTCAGCACCCTCACCGACGAAGGGGCGAAGACCATCACTAGCAACCCGCAGCGCATCAAGGACGTGAACAAGGAAGTGGAGGGGATGGGCGTAAAGGTCAGGTACCAGTACGCCGTGTTAGGACCGTTCGACTTCGTGACCATCGTGGAGTCACCGGACAATGAAACGGTGGCCCGGGTGTCGGCGATGCTGGCCTCGCGGGGCAGCATCAAGGTGCAGACGCTGTCGGCAATACCGATTGACGAATTCATCGCCGGCATTCGACGCTAGCCACCCGGTACGCCGGTTGTTGTGACAGCAATGGCCCGCTTGCTTCCGGCCTTCGCGGCGGCCCCGGCCCGTATCCTTGCCTAGCGTCTCGGTCGGCGTAGGAACCCCCTCTCGTGCTTCCGAGGCAGGTATGCCGGCAACCGCCGTGTCGGGAGGGGCGGTTCCTGCGAAGAAGACAGTGGGCACGTATGGCCCGCCTCGGCGGGCGAGCTCGTAGTAATCGGTATTTGGAGATGGGTGAATGCGGTTTGTGACTTATCGCCATGATGGCGAACAGCATCTGGGCCTGTTGTCTGGCGACGAAACGGTAGTGGACTTGGCGAAGGCCCCGGCGCTCGCCCAGGCGCTCGGCCTGCAGATCGGCCCAGTGCCGGCCGACATGCTGGGCTTCATCGCGGCCGGCGAGGCGGCCCTCGCGTCGGCGCGGCAGCTGGCGGACGCCCTGGCGGCGGAATCCCGCCAGGCGGTCACGGCTGATCTTCTGGGCAAGGGCGTCCTCGTTAGGCTGGCGGAGGTCGCACTGCTGGCGCCGATCCCGCGGCCCCGCAAGAACGTCTTCTGCCTTGGGCTCAACTACGCCGATCACGCCGCCGAGGGCAACCGCGTGCTGAAGCGCGATATCAGCCTGCCGGAGGTGCCGATCTTCTTCACGAAGGCCGTCACCGCCGTTACCGGTCCGGGGGCGGAGATACCACTGGCCTTGCACGCCACGAAGGAGCTGGACTACGAGGCGGAGTTGGGCGTCGTCATCGGGCGGCAGGGCAAGAACATCGCCGCCGCCGACGCCTACGACTATGTGTTCGGCTACACGATCGTCAACGACATCTCGGCGCGCGACCTCCAGCGCCGTCACAACCAGTGGTTCAAGGGGAAGAGCCTCGACGGTACCTGCCCGCTGGGTCCCCACATAGTCCACAAAGACGAACTGCCGAACCCGATGAACTTGGCCATCGCCTCGCGGGTGAACGGGGAGCAGCGGCAGCACTCGAACACGTCGCGGATGATCTTCAGCATCCCCCAGACAATCGAGAGCCTCTCCCTGGGGATGACGCTGGAGCCGGGGGACATCATCGCCACGGGAACGCCGGAGGGCGTTGGCTTCGCGATGCAGCCTCCTGCCCTGCTGCACGACGGGGACGTCGTCGAGATAGAGGTCGAAGGGATAGGGATCCTGCGCAACCGCGTACGCGCTCTCTGATCTGCAGCCGAGGCAACATCCGAAGGGGAACTGGGGCATATCGCCCCCGTCTAGCCTTCGGCCCGCGGCTTCTGCTCGCCGGCGGCCAATCCGCCCACGGGTGCTTGCCCGTCAGGCCAGGTGCCGCCGACTTGCCGCAGGGGCGGAAGGGGGTTCCCTCGCCCTTCCAGCGAGAGGGATAGGGTGAGGGCCGTCCGTGGAGGCGGTCGTGACCGACCGCCTTGGCGAGCGGCCGCTCGCCCCTAGAAATAGACAGACGGCCCCCCGCCAAGGGAGATGGATCCCCGCTTCTGCGGGGATGACCAGTCCCTGCCATGCTACCCTGATAACGATGCCGATGGATCCCCGCTTCCGCGGGGATGACAGGGGTCGCTGCTGAAGAGCGCCCCCAGGACCAGGGCACGGGCAGTGGCCAGGCCCGAGAGGGCGACCGTCCCACGTTGCGGGACTTCCTTCGGTCGCCGGTAGCCTCTACGTGTTACCGCCTGCCGCTGTCTTCATCAAGCGCATGTATGATTGTCTCTGATGCCTTTTGGGTTCTATGTGGGTTTGGTCTTTGCTGTGGATTGGGGGACGGTCGGGATGGGCAGGTGGCGTGCCCATCCCGTGGGGGCTCGGGGCCCTAGTTGGAGAAGTAGTCGTTTAAGCTAGCGGCTCGCCCCAGATTGCGCAGCTTGCCGAGGGCCCTCGCCTCCAGCTGGCGGGCCCTCTCGCGCGTGATGCCCAGGGCCTGGCCCGCCTCTTCCAGCGTGCAGCCGCCGCTGCCGTCGAGGCCAAACCGCTTCGTGATGAGCTTCTTCTCGCGCGTGGGCAGGGTGTTCAACAGGCGGTCGAGCTCGTCGCCCAGCGTGCCCTGGGGGACCTTGTCCATCTCGGTCGTCGCCTTGCTGTCTGCCAGAAGATCGGCGATCATTATGCTGCCCTCTTCGTTCGCCGGCTGGTCGAGGGAGATCACTGGTTGCGTGTAGCGGCGGATCTCCGCCGCCTGCCTCTCGCTGACCCCGGCGGCCTCGGCCAGTTCGCTTTGGCGCGGCTGGCGGCCGGTCGTCGCCATTAGCTGGGCCTCGGCCTGCGCCATCTTGCCGACGACGCTTTGCAGATGAAGGGGGATACGGATGGGGCGCCCATGGTCGGCGATGGCCCGGTCGATTGCCCGGCGTATCCACCAAATGGCGTAGGTCGAGAAGCGGTAGCCGAGTTGCCAGTCGAACTTCTCCACGGCCCGCATCAGGCCGATGTTCCCCTCTTGCACCAAGTCGAGCAGGCTGAGCGCCGAGTAGCCGCGGCGATGGCGCTGGATCGCCATCTTGACGACGAGCCGGAGGTTGGCCTCGATGATCTGCTGGCGAGCTTCTTCTCCCGCCCTGGCGATTGCCTCCAGGGATGCCAGTTGCTCGGTCGGCAATTCGCCCTTCAACTGTTCCGAGGCCTCGCGCCCTTCCTCGTAGGCCTGCGCCAGGCGGACCTCATCCTCGGCCGTCAGCAGGGGGACCTGCACCGCCTGCTTGACGTACGTGCTCAACAGCGAGACCTCCGCCGGGTCGCCGACATCGACGTTGGTCTTGGTCGCAGCGGTTGGACACCAAGGAACCTCGTCTTCTTTGCTTGCCAGACTTGCCACCATATTCTCTCCGCCTCCAGCAACGATTCTCGGGTCAACGGGATTCCGCTCGGCTCATCACCTATCATCCAGTAGTGGATGCTCGCTAACCGTCTCAGCAATTCCACTATAGACAACTCACCGGCTGTCGGCAAGTACTTTCAGAGGTTAATTAGTCCTGGCCCATTGGACTAGAATTCGTTCACCGAGCGTTTACCGGGGGCTGAAGTTCAATACGGATTGCGAGCGAGAGTGCCCTATTCGTCTGGAGTTAAGACGTAGCGGCCGGCGTCTCCCTCGGGCCCGCGGCCCCAGGGACCTTGTCTGCCGGCCGGGTGGCGGCCAGACCTCGGTCCCTGGGCGCAGCCCAGGGGGACGGGCCGCCACTGCGTAGTAGCACGGGCCTATATAGGACTCGGCTCAAGGCAATCGGTATTAGGGGTGGGGTGCCTGGCGGCTGATCTACCGGGGAGTGACGGATATGGCGGTCCTTGTCGGCCGGTCCGGCAACTCGCTCGCCCCGGCCGCCACCATCTTTGCCACCTCGTTGCCAAGGGCGATACTGTAGTTCTGGCCTCGGTCGTGGGGGTAGACGTGGAACATGCTGGCGAGCCAGAGGTTCGGCCAGGGCGAATGGAGGGGCGCGATGTGCAGGGGGAAATCCCGGGTGACGATCGGCTGGGCGTAGGGGGCGCGGAAGAGCCAGTGCTCGCGCACCCAGGCCGGCTCGAAGGCCGGGTTGAGGCGCTTGAGGTGGGGCAGGAAGAGCGCCAGGAGGTCCGCCTCGGGCAGGGAGAAGAGGGGATCGTCCATCGGCAGGTAGTTGCCCAGGTAGACGAGGTGGCGGCCGCCGTACTCAGCGACCGGCATCATGTTCGTGTGTTCGACCACGGCCATAAAGGGGTAACCCGGCTCGGTGACACTCAGCCAGTAGGTGTTGTCGAGCATCAGCTGGCGGTCGAGGGCCAGAATCATGCACTGGGCGCCGTAGGCCTCGCCCCACTCGTACTTCTGGCGGAAGTCGGCGGGCATTCCCTGGGCCAGGTGGAGGGTGACGCGCGTGGGCAGGGTAGAGAGGACACGCGCGAAGCGCTCTTGGCCCCGCGCGGTGCCGACGGCGATGGCCCCGTCCGGCAGCTGGGCCAGGCCCGTGACGGTCTCCCCGAGCCGCAGTTCGCCTCCCAGGCGTCTGATCTCCTCGCCCAGCCGGTCGTACAGGGCCTGGAACCCGCCCCGCAGATAGCCCAGGGACGAGGTGCGGTCGTGCACGCGGGCCCAGAACCAGGCCATGGAGATATCGGCATAGCGATCGCCGAACTTGGCGGCGAGTTGCGGCCGCCACACGGCCTCGTAGGCGGCACCACCCATGTACCGGCGCAGCCACGAGTCGGCGGTGTGCTTCTCCAGCGGGCGATGGTCCTGCAGCACCTTCAGATACGCGATGGCCATCCCCATCCGCAGGCGGTCGACCAAGGAGAGGGGGCTGAACCGCAACACGGAGAATGGGGAATCGAGCTGGTACTGCCTGCCGGAGTGGAGGATGCTCGTCTTCGGCCGCAGCCAAAGGAGGTCTCCGCCGAGGCCCAACTCCGTGATGAGGGCCACGGCCTCGCGATCGGTGCGGAAGATGTGGTGGTAGAAGCGGTCCAGATAGGTATTGCCGACGGGGAACCCGGCGGCCAAGCCGCCGAGGTTGCCCTCCCGCTCGATGACCGTGGTGGGATATCCCATCTTGAGCAAACGATATGCTGCCGCCAAGCCAAGCGCCCCGGCGCCCAGCACCGCCACTCGCGGCCTCTCCTCCATCTGCCCTGCTCCTCTCCCCGCGTCGTCCACGTTATCGGTAAGGTTACCAGGAGCGGGCCACCGGCGCAACACGTGCGGCCCGCCGGGTAATCCAAACATAGGCAAGAGTTTACCTTCTTATTACACTCCCCGGCCGGACGAGGGATTGTGTTTTACACGTTGCCGCTATCATAATTACAGACAAGGACGGCGTGGCTATCGGGGCTCCTGATGTGACAAGGTACTTCGCGGGGAGGTAGCAGCCAATGCAACGTATCCTAATGCGAGTCGACGCGACGACGGGCTCGACGGTAGCAGCGGGGACCGGGGTCCGCAAGGGCCAGTATCTCGGCCGGGGCCCCGGGCGCCAGGGCGAGCCGGTGTTGTCGCCGGTGGACGGCGTCGTCGAGAACGTGCTGAATATCGCCGAGCAGCAGGCCTACGTACTTATCCTCCGTCCGCTCGAGGTGGGGAGCGGGCAGCCGGTGGCTGCCCGCTAGGTCCCAACCGAGGCAGCGGCGTCAACCGAACAACCTGCCGAAGGCTGCCGCGGGCCCATCCGATGGCCCTCGGGCCTAACCAACCGTGCTCCCTCACATCTCTCCTCTCCTTCCCCTCTTCCCTAGCTGGCTCTTCGCACGCTGAACCCGCACCCTACCACCCTCCCAAGGACTTGGGGTATTCGCGTCTCCTTGTTTATACTTTAAGGAGGCCGATGCTAATTCTAGGAGGATGCGCAATGCAGCGAAGACTGTTTCTCGTGGTACTGGTGTTGATACTTGCTCTCGCCAGCATGGCTCCCTTGACCGCGGCCGCCCAAGGGGAGCTTCCTGCCATCGCCATCGATCAATCGATCGGCACCGGTGGCACGCGGGTGGGCTTCACGGGTGTGGGGTTCACCCCCGGAGGGAAAGTCTCGGTTCTGCTGACCACGGGCCTCGGCCTGATCGTCGCCGAGCCCACCGCCAATGCCCAGGGCGGCATTGGCGGCTCCTTCGTCATGCCCGCCAACGTGCCCGAGGTGGGCACCGCGGGTAGGGTGGAGGTCTTCGCCATCGACGCGGCGACGGGTCGGGAGGCCCTGCCGGCCTTCTTCATTCTGACCACGGCGCCCCCGCTCGACTACGCCCTGCCGAACGGCCGCTTCTACACCCAGACCAACGGCAATCCCCTGGGCCAAGGCACGTCCGGGTACGCCGTACTGAACGACCGGCCCTACGCGGTGACCGTCCGTTTCGCCGATGAGTTCCGGCGGCTGGGGGGCGTGGCGCTGGTGGGCTACCCGATGTCACAGGTATTCGTGCTGGACGGCTTCGTGACGCAGGTGTTCCAGAAGGCCGTCTTCCAGTGGCGCCCGGAGGTCAATCAAGCCTACTTCATTAACGTCTTCGATGTCCTGCACGACCGGGGCTTCGACGACTACCTGTACGCCTTCCGCTCGACCCCGCGGCAGCTGCCCTCCAGCTTCGACGCCGGTAAGACGCCCAGTCAGATAGTGAGTGACCGGCTGGCCCTGCTCAACGCCAATCCGGCCATCCGGGCCACCTACTACTCGGTGGACAATCCGCTGCTGCGTTTTGGCCTGCCGACCTCCCGCGTCGAGGACTTCGGAAACCACTTCGCCATCCGCCTGCAGCGGGCCGTCATCCAGCAATGGAAGGTGGACGTGCCCTGGGCCGAGGCCGGGCAGACGACGATTGCCAATGGCGGCGCCATCGCCGCCGAGCTGGGCCTGTGGCCCGATTTCGCTCTGCGGCCGCTGCCGCAGCCTACGTTCAGCCAACGGATCGTCGTCCTTAACCCGGGCAAGGGCGAGCGCGTCAGCAGCGGCTTCCTGCTGCGCGGAGACGCCCAGGTGTTCGAGGCCGTCGCGACCTACCAGCTGATCGGCGAGGACGGGACGATCCTCAAGGAGGGGCCGGCTATGGCGACCATTGCCGCCCCCGAGTTCGGACGCTTCTCGACCAGCGTGACCTACAGCGTCACGAGAGAGCAGCCGGCCGTGCTGCGCATCTTCGAGCGGAGCGCCCGCGATGGGAGCATAGTCGTCAACACGCTGGTCAACATCCCGCTCGTGTTGACCCCGTAGGAGATGCCCAGCGGGTACGGCTGGCCACTAAACGAAACGGAGGGGGCAAGACGAGCCGCCTTGCACCCTCCGTGGTTCTGCCGGGTAATCTAGTCGAGCCCCTTGTCCAATCGGTCTACCACCGACTTGAGCATGCTCTCGTTTGCCTTCAGGTCCTGGCGCATGTCGAAGTTCTCGGTCTCGGTGACCTCCATGCGTAGGTCCGACAGATAGTCGGTCAGCACCTGCTTGAGTAACCTGGCTTCTTCGGTATTCAGTTTCAGTTCCATAACGTACCTCTAACCTACAACGAACCTCTCTAACTCGCTCTTCGATTCAGCCCGGGCACGTCGCCGGCTAGGCTGCCTGCGAAGTGCCTGGCTCCACGTCCTTGCTCTCGACGGTCTTCTTGTGAGCGCTGGTCTTGCCTTGTTCGATAAGCGACTTGAACCGAACTAGGTCTTCGTCCAGGGCCCGTTTGGGATCGGCGCCAAACAAGGCAGCCACCATATGGCCCAGGCCTCCCGCTGGTGGTGTATAGGACATCTGGATATCCAGACGAGTGCCACCCTCCGGCGCGCTCTCGAAGTGGATGATGCCGGCGTTGCCGACCGTCGCGCCCTTCACGCTCTTCCAGGCTAACACCTGATTCGGGACCATCTTCGTGACGACCGCCTCCCACTCGAAGTTCTGGCCGGCTGGTCCCACGGCGACCCAGCGGTAGCGCCCCTCGCCGAGGTCCTTCACCTCCTGGAGGTGCTCCATGAAGCGGGGGAGGTTTTCCAGGTTGGTCCAGTACCGGAAGACGCGGTCAATCGGGGCATTGACGGTGATCGTCTTGTGGAAGCTCACGGCGCCACGGCCGTCGCTCACCCCGAGAAGACGACTTACCTCCATATTGGTCAGCGAGCGGGCCAGCATGCCAGCGCCGATGACGCCCAAGGTCAGCCCGAGCAGGCCACGGTCGCGCAGGCCCCGCGAGGCCAGCAGTCCACCGGCCACGCCGACGATGAGCCTGGCCGTGGGCGACCAGTTGGCTTGCATCAGCTCAAAAGGCTCGCCTGGCGGCGTGCCCTGTCCCTGCAGCGAGGGAATGTCGTCCGCCTCCTTGTAGACGTCCAGCTCGTTCGACAGGTCATGGACCCCGCGCAGCGAGGCGACCGCCCCGAGCAGGTCGTTCACCTCGGCGGCAAGGATGGCGCCCTGCAGCGTGACGTGCCCGTTATCGGCCATGACCTCAATGGCGTGCGGATGGGAGACGTAGCGCCCCATCTTGGCGCGCACACGGGCCACGAGCACGTCGTTCGAGATCCCTTCCCCGCCAAGGGCCGACCGGGCTTCAGCCAGCAGGCCCTCGGTGCGGTTGCCCAGGTCATCCGCCGTCTTGCCGATGGCGTCGTCGGTGACGTTCAGAAAATGGGCCAACTGGTCGCGCAGCAAGGCGCGCCGGCGCTTCCCCCGGTCGGGGTCGGCCAGGTACATGAGCCCCACGCCGAGCCCTATTCCGCCGAGGAAGTTAAGTGCTCTGTTCATTAATTCCACTACCCCCTGTATATAGCGATTAGGTTCTCCGTCCCCGGCGCAAGCCCCTATCCCAGGGGCTCCTCCCCGGGCCGAAGGTCCAGCGATTCGGATTTGTGTCCCAGGGGAGCGATACCCCCGGCCGTCACATGCCTCCCTAGTCCTCGCGCCGAGGCTAGGGCTTGCCCTCAGAAGGCTTCTTCTCCTTGCCTTCCTCGGCGCGGCGACGTTCCTCTTTGCCGCGTTCTTCTTCCTCCCATAAGGAGGTCAGTTCCGATTGGCCGTGGTTCTCGTAGCCGGCGGCACCCCGTTCACCCTGACCCCACTCTTGCTGCCCGCGCACCTCGGCGCCACCGGGCGCGTTGGGGTCGGAAGCTGGGTACACGCCGGAACGTCCTACTTCGTCGCGGCGCCCCTTGCCACCTCCCGGCTCTCCGGCCTCCTCCTCCGGTTGTCGTTCTTTACGTTCTTCCTTATCGTTCACGTCGAACCTCCCCGTCGCTCGCCCTATCCGGTCGCTCGTCACTTCATGCAAGCAGCCGGCAAGTCAGCTCCGCCGTCGCCGCGCTCCCTGTCGCGCCAGGGCGCCGACGTGGTCGCGGCGCGGAAGCAACGACTGATGCGCCCGAATGGCCGCACACAGACCTTGGCGTTTGGCGAATCAGGACCCTGGCCTGACTGCTACCGTTTTTTATGGTGCAAATCCCGTACCTCGCCCCGCTGCGGCCATGCACGGGTTTTGCTTGTCCGTGGGGTAGGCGCTTGACGTGCCTTCCCGGCTGCCTTTACGATGGGAGATAGGTTGCCTAGGGTTATGGCCTAGGAGTGGGAGGTAGGCTCTGTCGATGGACGTTCTGCGAGACCTATGGGCCTTTACGGTGGGCAGCTGGCTGAATGTACTGCTGCTGTTCGTGCCCATAAGCCTGGGGCTCGAGTACCTTGGCTTCCCGCCCACGTGGGTCTTTGTCGCCGCCGCAATCGCGATCATACCCTTGGCCGGTCTAATCGGCAAGGCGACCGAGGCCACGGCCGAGTACACGGGTCCGGGGCTGGGCGGCCTGCTGAACGCGACCTTCGGCAATGCCACGGAGCTGATCATCGCCCTGCTCGCCGTGGGGCAGGGCCTCTACACCGTCGTGAAGGCGTCGATCACGGGCAGCATCCTCGGCAATATGCTGTTGGTGCTGGGCATGAGCATGCTCGTCGGCGGCTGGGGGCGCGACCGGCAGCACTTCAGCCGAACGGCGGCCGGTGCCAGCACCTCGATGTTGATGCTAGCGGCGACGGCGCTGATAATGCCCGCGGTGTGGGACCTCGTTGTCGTCGGTCAGCTCGGCCAGTTCAACCCGATGGTCGAGGAGATCAGCGTGATGGCGGCGGTGGTCCTGCTGCTCACCTACATCGCCAGCCTCGTCTTCTCCTTGATCACCCACCGCGACCTGTTCACCGGCAGCGGCCAGAGGCGGGAAGGAGAGCCGCATTCCACGCTGGCGGGGGCGCTGACACTTCTCGCGCTCGCCACGGTCGTCACGGCCGTCGAAGCCGAGATTCTCGTCGGCTCCATCGAGCCGGCGGCCAAGGCCCTCGGGCTGACGGACCTCTTCATCGGCGTCGTCATCATCGCCATCATCGGCAACGCTGCCGAGCACTTCGCGGCGGTGCTGGTGGCGGCCAGGGGACACATGGACCTGGCGTTCAACATCGCCATCGGCTCCAGCACGCAGGTCGCCTTGCTGGTGGCGCCCGTCCTGGTGTTCGCCTCTCTTGCTCACGCCGGGCCGCCGATGGACCTTGTCTTCAACCCGTTCGAGATCGTGGCGCTCACGCTGGCGGTGCTGAGCGTGTCGCTGGTCACCCTCGACGGCGAGTCGAACTGGTTCGAGGGCATCCAGCTGATCGCCGTGTACCTAATCCTGGCCATCGCCTTCTACTTCGTGCCGGCCTAGGGGAGACGTTCGCTGGGGCGTGCAGAGGCCACCCCCAGGCCGACCCTCACCTTAACCCTCTCCCTGGAAGGGACAGGGAACCCTAGCCCGCCCGTTTGGCACTCTTCTTCGACCGCCTAGACCAGCACGCGCCCGCCGGAGACGACCAACTGGTCGTCCAGGTACAGGTCCACGTTCAGCATCACGCCGTCGATGTGGACGCCAGCGCTGGTCTTGCCGCCGAAGCCGGAGTTGTTGCCGAAGGCGAGGTGCACCGTGCCGTAGATCTTCTCGTCCTCGAGGACGATGCCGGAGAGCCTGGCCTTGTCGTTGGTGCCGATGCCCAGCTCGCCGACGTTGCGGGCCGC
>JAJZQK010000691.1 GCA_021847625.1 Chloroflexota bacterium | reverse complement strand
GGGCGTAGCTTTCCCCCGCTACGGAACTTGCCCAGGGACTTGTAGAGGCGCAGGAATGATTCCTGGGCTAGGTCCTCCGCCTCCGCCGAATTGCCGGTCAGCCGATAGCAGAGACTGTATACCGATCCCTGATATCGCCGCACGATCTCGGCGAAGGCATCCTGCCGCCCTTTTCTGACCTCCTTGATAAGCAGTTCATCACTCGGCGAATGCAAGGTCGTCCTCCTGACCGGCCCGCCTCCTTGCGGGCCATCGTCCTTGTCTCACCACATAGTACGTAAGATGCACGCGAAAACTTGCGGCCTCACCTTAAGGTCTGAGAGAGAGTAAGTCAAATCGCTGGTCTCCCCACGGCCGCCAGCCCTACCATTTAACAAGCAGTTTACATGGGCCCAAACCCAAGGCAACACAACCGGCCTATCCTAACACTGTAGGCAGGGAGCGCCCGGCATGCCGGACCCACCGCGAAGCCGAGGAGGTCAAGCTGGGCCGCGGGATACGCCGAGGGCGACGGGGATGGGGAGGTGGTAGCCGGGACCGAGGGCCATTGGGGAGGGTGGAGGTCGGGAGGCGAGTGGCGACCTTGCGGGCCCAGGGGGAGGCGAAGGCCCAGGGCGGCGGCGGCCGGGGGACAGAACCACGGGCGCACCCTGGCCTACCTCATTTGCCTAGGCCTGCAACCGTCACACACCAGAGGGCCAGGGCGAGGGAACCTTCGGGTACTGAAGGCAAGTTGCCCTTGTTCCTCGACGGCGCTATAATCCCCTCGTCAACAAGGAGGGTGCGCAGACTATGGCTACCGTGCTGATCGTCGACGACGAACCGCATATAGTCGACCTCGCCCGCCTCTACCTCGAACGCGAAGGGTTCCGCGTGGAAGCGGTGGGCAACGGGAAAGACGCCCTTGATAGGGCCGTCTCCCTGCGGCCGACGCTGGTGGTGCTGGACGTCATGCTGCCGGGGCTGGACGGCTTCGAGGTCTGCCGCCGCCTGCGCCAGCAGGGGGATACGCCGATACTTATGCTGACCGCCCGCAACGACGACACCGACAAGATCGTGGGCTTGGAGCTGGGCGCCGACGACTACCTCACCAAACCCTTCAACCCTCGGGAGCTCGCGGCCAGGGTGAAGGCCATCCTGCGCCGGTACGAGGCAGGACAGCGCCCCTCCAGCGTCCTGGAACTGGGCAACCTCCGGCTGGACCTGGCGCGGCGGGAGGCGCGGGTGGCGGGGAAGGGGGTTTCCCTGCGCACGAAGGAGTTCGACCTGCTGACGGCGTTCATGCGTAACCGGGGCATCGTCCTCACGCGCGACCAGCTACTTGAAATGGTATGGGGCTACGATTTTCTGGGGGAGAGCCGCACGGTTGACGTGCACATCACCCACTTGCGCGACAAGATCGCCGGCAGTGGGGTGGCCATCGAGACGGTCCGCGGCGTCGGCTACCGTCTAGTGGTTGCGGGGCAATGATTCCCTTCCTCGCATCCCTCCGCTCGCGACTCCTCATCTCCTACCTGTTCGTGGTCACCCTCAGCCTGCTGGCGGCGGCTCTGGCCTTGAGTTATCTATTGCAGGGCTATCGCGACCAGGTGGCCCTCGCCCGCCTGGCGGACATGTCGGTTCCCATCGCCTTCCAGGCCCGGACGATGGTGCGCCTGGGGGCATCGCCCGACGAGATCGTGACCTACCTGTCCGAGCAGGCCAACGATCTGAATGTGCGAGTGCTGCTGGTCAGCCGCCAGGGGGAGGTGCTGCAGGACACGGCCGGGGCGGGCAATCTTCAGGGCCAGACCCTCAACATCCCCGCCCCTCCCCTTCTGGACGCTCGCCGCCCCCAGCTGGGGCGCTACGTGCCGACCAAGGGACAGGCGATGCTCTACGCTATCCTGCCTGTCGATACGTTGCTGCCCCGTGCTTCCCCCAACGGGGTTGCCTATCTCGTCCTGGCTCAACGGGATTACCTCGCCTCCACCCTGCGCGAGCTCGCCTCCCGTCTCCTGTTGGCGGGGGCCGTGGCGATGGCCGCCGCCACGCTCATCGCCATGCTCATCGCCCGTTCCCTCTACGGACCCATCCGCCATCTCATCGTCGCCTCCGAGCGCATGGCCCACGGCGACTATAGCCAGCGCGTTCCCGTGGAGGGGCCCCAAGAAATGGCGGACCTGGCCCTCGGCTTCAACAGCATGGCCGCCGAGGTCGAGAAGTCCCGCCAGGTGCTGCGCGACTTCGTCGCCAACGTCTCCCACGAACTGAAGACACCCCTCACCGCCATCCGCGGCTTCGTGCAAGCGTTGGGCGACGGCACGGTGACGGACGAGGAAGGGAAAACCAAGGCGCTGGCAATCATGGACGAGGAGACGCGCCGGCTGCAGGGATTGGTGGCGGAGCTGCTCGACCTCTCCCGCATCGAGGCCCGCCAGATAGCGATGGCCCGGGGGCCCGTTTCCTTGGCCGACCTGGTGCGCCACTGCACGGAGATATTCGCCCTGCGGGCGGAGGAGCAAGGGGTGGCCCTCCAGACGCACATCGCGGAGGGCACGGTCGCCGCCGGAGACGCCGACCGTCTGGAACAGCTCTTGACAAATCTGCTGGACAACGCCCTCAAGCACACCCCGCGGGGTGGGCGCATATCGATCACGGCAGAATCGGCCCAGCCGGGCCTCCTGGCGCTGGCCGTCGCCGACAGCGGCCCGGGCATCCGCGAGAACGAACTGCCTCACGTGTTCGAACGCTTCTACACGTCCCACGGC
>JAJZQK010000690.1 GCA_021847625.1 Chloroflexota bacterium | reverse complement strand
GTCCAGGGCCCGGCGCCACCGACCGCCTCTACGAGGAATGCCCATTTTCATTCTCGGTGGTGGCCCGCCAGGGCAATGGACGATTCTT
Source organism: Chloroflexota bacterium (assembly GCA_021847625.1). The sequence goes on along the minus strand of JAJZQK010000690.1, from coordinate 2,666 downwards.
ATGAAAATGGCGGCACCCCGTTGCCATCCCTCCCCTGTCTGTACCTGCCGGCTTGCCTGGGCTATAATCGTTGCCACAGACTGGCGGCCGCGGAGGGAGCATGGACACCATCAGGGTTCTTCTGGCCGAGGACCACGAAATCGTCCGCGAGGGCACGCGCCAGTTGCTGGAACGCGCCGAGCACCTAACCGTCGTCGGCGAGGCGGGCGACGGCGAGGAGGCGGTGCGTCTGGTCGAGTCCCTGCAGCCCGACGTCGTCGTAATGGACGTTCGTATGCCTCGCCTCACGGGCCTGGAAGCAACCAAACTGATCAAGGCCAGGCACCCCCGCCTGCGAGTGCTTATCCTCTCCGCCTACGAGGATGACCAGTACGTCTTCCCGCTGCTGGAGGCGGGCGCCGACGGCTACCTGCTCAAGACCGCCAGCGGTCGCGACCTGGTGCGCGCCATCCGCACGGTGCACGAGGGGCAGAAGGTGCTCGACCCGCACGTCACCGAGAAGGTGCTGAGCCACCTCTCCCCCAAGCAGACCGCCTACCGGTCGCACGACATGGCCGAAGCCCTCACCGAGCGCGAGCTCGAGGTCCTGCGGTCACTGGCCAGCGGCAAGAGCAACAAGGAGATCGCCGACTCTCTGTTCATCAGCACCTATACCGTGCAAGTCCACCTGCGCAACGTCTTCGCCAAGCTGGGCGTGGGCAGCCGCACGGAGGCGGTGACGTTTGGCCTCAAGCAGGGCTGGATCACGCTGGACGGCCAGAGCAACTAACCTATGAGCCGCCTGCGCCTCCGCACCCAGATCGCCCTCGCCACCTTCGTGCCCCTGCTGATCTTCGCCCTGCTGGCCGGGGGCGTCGGCGCCTTCGGTCTGAGGCGGCTGGCAGAGGAGTTGTTGCTGGAGCGGCAGACGGCGCTCGCCCAGGTGGCGGCCGCCGGCGTCGCCGGCACGCTGCGCGGCTACGTGCGCGTGCTGGAGGCCACCGCAGCCGAGCTGGCGGAGTCGGGCGACGACCGTGCCCGCCAGCAGCAGGTTCTGCGCGGCCGGGAGCCGGTGCTGGCCGTCTTCACCGCCGGCGCCGGCCTCTTGGACGCCGACGGCAAGGCCGTGGCCGCCACCGCCGCGGCCGGGGGCTCGCTGGGGCTCAACTTCGCCGAGCGCGATTACTTCCAGGAGGCTAGGGCCAGCCTCTCCCCCGTGTTCTCCACGGCCTTCCGCGACCGGCCCTCGGGCGAGGCCGCGGTGCTCATCGCCGTGCCGGTGCTGCGCGACGGCCAGTTCGCGGGCGTCTTCCTGGGCGAATTTGCCCTCAGCCGCCCCGAATGGGCGCGTGACCTTAACCTCCTGCGCAGCCGCCAGGGGGGCCAAGCCTACCTCATCGACAGCGCCAGCGTCGTCATCTATCACCCCGACCCCGGCCGGGTGGAGAGCAACGTACAGGCGGACCCCGAGCTATGGAATCTGGTGATCGGCGGCCAGCCGCGTAGCGCCCTCTACCAGTCTCCCGGCTCGCCGGAAGTCTCGGTCGCCACCTACGCTCCGATCCCCGGCATCGCCTGGGGGCTGATCGTGGAGGAGCCGCTTACGGCCGTGCTGGCCGCCATCGCCTCGGCCGAGGCTTCGGCCGCCGGTCTTATGGTCCTGGGCATCCTCCTGGCGATGGTGGCGCTGTTCTTCACCATCGGCCGCGTCACTCGCCCTCTCAACGCCCTGGTCGCCGCTGGTAGCCGGGTGGCTGAAGGCGGCAGCTACGAGACCTTGCCACTGGAGGGCCCGGCCGACCTGCGAACCCTGATCCAGGCCATCAACCGCATGGCGGCCCATCTCGCCCTTCAGCAGGCCGATTTGCGCCGCTATGCGCGGCAGGTGGTGGAGAGCCAGGAGGAAGAGCGCCTGCGCGTCTCGCGCGATCTGCACGACGAGACGCTCCAGGAGCTGGTGGCTCTGGCGCAGCGCATCGAGCTCTGTGCCGGCTCCCTGGATGGCGACACCGCCGCGGCCCGACGGCAGCTCAAGGAGGCGCAGACCCTCTCGCGGCGCGTCCTGGCCGACGTTCGCGGCATCAGCCAGAATCTGCGCCCCTCCATCCTGGAGGACCTCGGCCTGGTGGCGGCTCTCGGCGTGCTCGTGCGCGACCTGGAGCAGCAGCTGGCAGGAACCAGGGTCACCTTCGAGCTGGTTGGCGAGGAGGTGCGCCTGCCGCGTGACCTGGAGCTGACTGCCTTCCGCATCGCCCAGGAGGCCCTGAACAACGTGCGCAAGCACGCCCGCTCCGCGGGTCGGGTCAGCGTCGCTCTTGTCGTCGAGGGCGACGGCGCCACCCTGGTCGTGGAGGACAACGGTCCCGGCTTCGACCTGGCGGCGCGGGCCGACCTGCTGCGAACGGGCCACCTGGGCCTACAGGGGATGGCCGAACGGGCCCGGCTGTTTGGCGGCGAACTCTCCGTACTCACGGCGCCCGGCGAGGGCACGACCATCACTCTCCACCTGCCGCTGGCTAGCGGCAGTGAGGCAGCCGCTGCCGAGCCTGTCCTCGACTGACCCGCTGGCGGTCGCGAACCTAGCATAGATGGTAAGCCAACTTTGCCGCACGATTGCCCGTGAGGCAGAAGGAGCGTCTCTATGAGGCTAGCCAACAAGGTCGCGGTCATCACCGGCGCCGGCTCCG
>JAJZQK010000689.1 GCA_021847625.1 Chloroflexota bacterium | reverse complement strand
CTCGTCTGCCGCCAGCCCGCGCGCGTGAGCCGCGTGCCGGCGGGCGAAGGCCACCGTGCCCTCGCAGACCTCGACGGCCGCCAGCAAAAAGGCCCGCTGTTCGTAGTCGTCGGGGTCGGCAGGGTCGAGAGCGGCCAGCCGTTCCTCGATTTCCTTGCGCACCCCGGTCAGGCCTTCCCGTAGCACCCGCTCGAAGTCCAGGGCCACGTGCGCCAGGCCGTTTCGCTCGTGAGGATTGGCGATGAGGCCGGTGTCAATCGCAACCTGTACCTCCGGTGGGCGCATGGCCTGCAGGCGGTCGGCCAAGGTGCGCCCCACCCAGTACGGATGGATCTCCGCCAGGGCCTCCCGCGCCTCCGGCAACACCTTCAGCCGGTTATGGGCCCGCGTCTCGAAGCGGTCGAGCTCATCCTTCACCCACTGGATGCTCATCTCCGGAAACACCGAGGCCCCCCGCAAGCGTTCGGCCGGGCAACCGACGATCATCTCGGCGTCGCCGATGACCGTATCCATCTCTTCCAGCACCCGGCGCAGCGCCTTGGCTCGCCTTAGCACCATAGGGTCGCTCTCGTGACGCCGGTAGGCCTCCGTGACGATCAGCCCCCGCTGAGCGCACATCGTAGCTTCGGTATTGACAAGCTCGTCGCGCAGCCTCCTGGCGCGCTCGGAGACTGGGATCGAGAGTTCGTTAAGCAGAACGGCAGACACAGATACTCCTCCTGTCGCTTGAATATAGCGCGTCCCCTGGGGCAAGTCAACTTTCGGCCGGCATGCCAAGCGACGTGACGTTGACTCGCCCTCAGCGGAATGTTATGCTCCTGGTAGGCAACAATCAAGGCAACGCCTTGCCCCGAGGGAGAAGCCAAATGCACGATGACGAAACCAGGCACGTGGCGCCAAGTGACCGAATCCGAATCGGCGTCCAGCTCTCGACCTGGGGGCCGGATCGCCTGGGGAGAGACTTCACGGGCGTGCTGGACGAGGTTGGGCAGACCGGCTGCCAGGGCGTGGAGATTGGCGTTCGCTATCTAGACCTCGCCCACCCCGAGGCCCTTCGCCCGCTCCTCGAACGTAACCGTCTCCACCTCATCGCCTGTATGAAGCTGATGTACCTCTACGACACCGGACTCTTACCCACTTATGTCGAGGAGTTGAAGCAGGCCGCTACCTTCGCCCTGGCCCTGGGGGCCGACTTTCTCACCATCGCCACCATCCGCAAGAAGGACGGGAGGCCCACCAAAGAAGACGTCGACACGGCGCTTAGGGTATTGGAGGCCACCGGCCGGGCCTGCCACGACGAGGGAATCCCGCTCCTCTACCACAACTACGCCACGGCCGCCCAGACGGGCGAAATCGAGCGCATCTGCGCCGAAACAGACCCCGCGGTGATGAACATTGCCCTGGACATCGGCTGGTTCACCAAGGGCGGGGGCGATTTCTTCGCATTCTACCAACGCTGGCACGAACAGGTGAAGTACGTCCATTTCAAGGATCACCGCGGTTATCAATCCGCCTATCCGATTGGCCAGGGGAACGTCGGCTATGAAAGGGTACTGGCTACCCTCCTGGCCGCGGGCTACACCGGCTGGGGCACGATCGAGTTGGAGCAGCTGCCGGGAACGAGGGAGTCATGGGAGGCAATGGACGAAGACATCACTCACCGGCCTTACCCCGACCCCCTGCGAGGTGTGAGTGAGAGCGTGCGCTGGCTCAATCAGACGCTGGCCAAGTTAGAAAACCGCAGTTAGCTTGAGGAGAATGAGATGGCAGGTCCGAACTTCCGCAGAACCGAACCTCTGACCGGCGTGCCTGAGATACCAATCGGCGTGCTTGGCTACGGTTGGATCGGTCGGGCCCATTCGATAGCCCTGAATCGTCTGCGCGAGGCCACCTGGCCCCCTCGCGTGCTGCCCCGTCTGGTCGCCGTCTGCGGCCGGACGGAGGGCAAGGTCAGCCAGGCCGCCCAGCGCTTCGGCTACGAAGGCTATTACACCCACTGGGAGGACCTTGTGGCCGACGACGAAATCAGACTCCTAATCGTCGGTGCCCAAGCCTACCTGCACGCCGAACCGACGATGGCCGCGCTGCGCGCCGGAAAGCACGTCCTCTGCGAAAAACCTCTTGCCGCCACCCTCGCCGAGGCTCGCCAGATGCGTGACCTCGCGGTTGCCTCCGGCCTCATCCACATGACGGGGCTCAACTACCGCTTCGTGCCGGCCATCCGCCTGGCACGCGATCTGGTGAAGAGCGGCGCCCTGGGCGACATCCACTATTTCAGGGGCAGCTACTTCAACGAGTTCCGGCGCGACCCGCTGATGCCCAACTTCGGCGAAGGTCCCGAGGCGCGGGGGCGCAACGCCCTGAACGATATCGGCTCTCACTTGATCGACGTCGCCCGCTTCGTCGTCGGCGACATAGCGTCCGTGACGGGCACCTCGCTCGTGCATATGAGGAATCGCCCATCGGCAACCGTCTCCGGCAAGATGGAGGCGAATCCTCACGACGACACCTTCCACTTCGTGGCCGAGTTCGCCGATGGACCAACCGGCACGATGGAGGGCGGCTCCCTGACCACCGGGCGCAAGAACCAGCTCACCTTCGAGGTGAACGGCACCCGCGGCAGCCTCCGCTTCGACCTGGAGCGGTTGAACCACCTCGAGGTCTATCTGCTGGAGGACGAGCACCCGGAGGCCCTTGGCTTCCGCGACGTCCTCGTGACCGAGGCCAACCACCCGTATGTGAGGTACTGGTGGCCAAA
>JAJZQK010000688.1 GCA_021847625.1 Chloroflexota bacterium | reverse complement strand
GGCACCTTCCCCACCGTGGGGCCCATCTTCGTCGGCTTGCTGATAGGCGTGATCCTCATCATCGGCGCCCTCACGTACTTCCCGGCGCTGGCGTTGGGTCCCGTGGTCGAGCAGCTACTGCTTAACGCGGGCGTCACGTTCTAGGTGCGAAAAGGAATCGAGATGCAGAGAAAAGACAACGGTCCGACAACGGACAATGGCACGCGCCCTCCCCACACGGTGCCGGCCCGCGATGCCGACCCGACCCGCGGCCTGACGCCGCCGCCGAAGCGCACACCCGAGGGGCGCGAGATGAAGGAGATGGCGGCCTCGCGCCGCCAAGGCGCTAGCACCTGGTCCCGCGCCCTCGTGGGGCGGGCCAGCCTCGACGCGCTCGCCAAGCTCGACCCCCGCCAGGTCGCGCGCAATCCGGTTATGTTCGTCGTGGAGATCGGCGCCGTGATTACCTCCATCCTCCTGATCACCCACGCCGCCACGGGCGTGCCGGACCTGGGCTTCACGCTGCAGATCACCATCTGGCTCTGGATCACCGTCATCTTCGCCAACTTCGCTGAGTCGATGGCCGAGGCACGAGGGAAAGCGCAAGCGGAGACGTTGCGCGCTACCAAGAAGGAGACCCCCGCTCGCCGCATAGTAGACGGCCGCGAGGAGACCATCTCCTCCAGCGCCCTCCGCAAGGGTGACATCGTCCTCGCGCGCGAGAACGAGATCATCCCCGGCGACGGCGAGGTGATAGAGGGGGTAGCCTACGTCAACGAAGCCGCCATTACCGGCGAATCGGCCCCCGTCCTCAAGGAGCCCGGCACCGACGTGCGATCCACCGTGACGGGCGGCACCCAGGTGGTGAGCGATTGGCTGCGCATACGCATAACCGCCGACCCCGGCCAGACCTTTCTGGACCGCATGATCGGCCTGGTCGAGGGCGCGGAGCGCAAGAAGACCCCCAACGAGGTCGCGCTCTCCATCCTGTTGTCGGGGCTGACGACAGTGTTTCTCTTGGCCGTTGCGACCATGGAACCGTTCGCCGTCTATTCCGGCGGACCGGTGTCCATCGTGGTACTCGTCGCGCTCGTCGTCTGCCTCATCCCGACGACCATCGGCGGCCTGCTCTCGGCCATCGGCATCGCCGGCATGGACCGGGTCACCCGCTTCAACGTGCTGGCGACCTCCGGGCGGGCCGTGGAGGCAGCGGGCGATGTGGACACCCTCCTGCTCGACAAGACGGGCACGATCACCTACGGCAATCGCCTTGCCGCGGAGATAGTACCGGTGAATGGCGCCTCAGCCCTAGATGCCCTCATCACGGCCCGCCAGTCCAGCCTGGGCGACGAGACCCCGGAAGGACGGAGCACGGTGGCCCTGGCGGAGCAGCTAGGAGCGCCGACGACCGCGGGCTCGGCCGAAGGCGCCGAGTTCGTGCCTTTCCGAGCAGACACCCGCATGAGCGGACTGCGTCTGGACGGTCACAGCTGGTTCAAGGGGGCCATCGACGCCGTGCTTGCCAGCGTCGGCGGGAAGGAATCGCCCGACCTGCGGGCCAACGTCGAGCGCATCTCCCAGGAAGGAGGGACACCGCTGGCCCTCAGCATGGACGGGCAGGTGGTGGGTGTCATCTACCTCAAGGACACCGTCAAGCCAGGCATGCGCGAACGCTTCGAGGCGCTGCGGCGGATGGGCATACGCACGGTGATGATGACGGGCGACAACCGGCTGACGGCGGCCACGATCGCTCGCGAGGCGGGGACCGACGATTTTGTGGCCGAGGTCAAGCCCGAGGACAAGATCCGCATCGTGCGCGAGCTCCAGGCCCAAGGCCACCTCGTGGCGATGACGGGGGATGGCACGAACGATGCCCCCGCCCTGGCCCAGGCGGACGTAGCCCTGGCCATGAACTCGGGCACGGCGGCGGCGAAGGAGGCCGCCAACATGGTGGACCTCGACTCCAACCCGACGAAGCTGATCGAGGTGGTCACCATTGGCAAGCAGCTGCTGATTACGCGCGGGGCGATCACGACCTTCTCCATCGCCAACGACGTGGCGAAGTACTTCGCCATCATCCCCGCCGCCTTCGCGGCGACCTACCCGCAGCTGAACGCGCTGAACATCATGCATCTGGCCACGCCGCAGAGCGCCATCCTCTCGGCCGTGATCTTCAACGCCCTGGTCATCGTCGCCCTGGTGCCGCTGGCGCTGCGCGGGGTCGGCTACCGGCCATCGCCCGCGGCCGAGCTGCTGCGCCGCAACCTGCTAATCTATGGCCTTGGCGGGCTCGTAGCACCCTTCGGGGGCATCAAGTTGATCGACCTCGTGGTTGCTGCCCTGAGGTTGGCGTAGGAGACGTGGGGAAGTGGACATCGCGCGCCAGGCCCGAATTTCTGTCATAATGATAATACTGCTCACCCTCCTAGTGGGAGTGGCCTATCCACTGTTCCTCACCGGCATCGCCCAGCTGGCCTTCCCAGGTCAGGCCAACGGCAGCCTGGTGTACGACCAGAGGGGCAAGGTCGTCGGCTCAAGCCTCATCGGCCAGAGCTTCACCGATCCCCGCTACTTCCACCCACGGCCTTCCGCCGCCGGCCCGAACGGCTACGATGCCACTGCCTCGGGCGGCTCGAATCTCGGACCGACGAACAGCGTGCTGATCAACTTGGTGGGTGAACGAGCGGCAAAGTATCGTCAGGATAACGGACTGGGGCCAGACGTGGCGGTGCCGGTGGACGCGGTTACGACCTCCGCCAGTGGCTTGGACCCCCAGATC
>JAJZQK010000687.1 GCA_021847625.1 Chloroflexota bacterium | reverse complement strand
ATCTAGCTACAGAACGCCGGAGGAGGAGCTGGGGGACGCCAAGCAGCGGGCGCAGGAAGCCCGCGAGGCCTGGCGCCGAGCGCGGTCCGAACTGCGGGAGGCGGTTCGCCGAACACGGGCGGAGAGCAAGCACTACGAGGACGTACAGCAGACGGCGCGCGGCGACGAGATCGACGAGACGCTGGAGGACATCGCCACCGCCGCGCGTGAGTTCGCGACAGAGGTCGGCGAAGAGGCGCGCCGGATGGCCGACGACCTCTGGCGAGGCGCCAGGCACGAGTGGCACGGGCGGTGGCGGGATCAATGGCAGAAGAATTTCGGCAAGGATTGGCAGCGGCACTGGGTCTTCGGGGGGCGCCGTTTCCGCCAGTGGACCTCCGGGGCCGAGGAGGTGAATCCGTTTGTCGGCGCCATTCTCAGCCGGGGGGGCGGCCTGCTCGCCGTTTACGTCCTTCACCTGCTGGCGGAGCAGCCCCGCCACGGCAACGAGGTGATGCGCCAGATCGAGCAGCGCACGATGGGTAGTTGGGCCAGCAACCCGGGCGCGATCTATCCGCTCCTGAGCTTCATGGAGGAGAAGGGCTTCGTGGAGAGCCAGTGGGAGGACCCGGACAAGCGCACGCGCCGCATCTATCACATCACCGAGGAGGGGCGCCGGGAAGAGGAGCGCCTGCGCCAGGTGCTGCGGCCCAAGGTCATGGAGGCGATCGAAGTCCTCCACGTGCTCTACGACGACCTGTACGGCGGGCCCGAGGAAGGGTCTCCTTCGGGGGGCGAGCCGGAGAGCACTTCGAGTACGCCTGAAGGTGGCGAGCCGGAGCCGCAGACCCCGCCCGACGACGAGTATCAGGCCCGGGCCACGGTTGAAGAGCCCGACGAGCCGGGATGGCGCCGCCGCCTGGGCCGCCTCTTCGGCGGCGGCGACGAGGGCCAGTTCGCTCTCGGGCGGTAGTATCCGCGCCTTCCCTCGCCCCTTTGGGGAGAGGGCGATGGTGAGGGGGCGCCGGCTGCAGACCACCGTCCTGCTGTTGGGGTGACCTTGCCTCCCAGTCCCGACCAAAGCAAAGAGCCTTGGGCCAAACCCAAGGCTCTTGTTGAATCTCGCCTATCGCGAAGCGCCGGTCCTAGGAGGGCAGCTTGAGGTTGTTGTCGGCCGCCAGCTTGCGCAGCTGGGCCAGCTCCTCTTCCATCGTCGCCATCTGCTTCTGCCGGAAATCCGGGTCCTCCATCGCCTCCCACAGGATCGGCCCTTCGGCCTCGGCCGGCATGGGCAGGCCGAGCATGTAGGCGATGGTCGGCGTCACGCCCACGATCTGGGTCAGCCGCTGCAGATGCACGCCCTTCTTGATGTTGGGGCCGCGCATGAACAGCAGCGAGCGGATCGTCAGCTCGCCAATACGGGCCGTCGGCAGCTGCCCGCCGTGCTCAAGATCGAACTCCGGTCGTAGTGCATAGACGATATCGCCCACGCGCTCGCCCCACAGGCCGAGCAGGGCGGCATCTTCCTTGCGCAGCACGACCGCGTACGGATGCAGGTTGGTCTTCGGATCCTTGTAGTCGAGCATCGCCTGGAGGATCTCCTCGCGGACCTTCTCGTAGTCCTGCGGCTCGACGATACCCTCGGGGTCGCGGCCCTTCAGGTTCACGTAGGCGAAGATCGTGCAGGCCGGATAGGCCTTAGTCTGCGACCAGTCGACCACCCGTCGCCCGCTCTCCTCAGTCTTGTAGACCAGCAGGCCGACCTCCTCCAACACCTTGCGGGTGTCCATCTTCGGCTGCGGGCAGCAGGTGCCGGAATGGTCGGAGACCACGACGAGCATCGTCTCGTCGTCGGTGATGGACAGCAGATCGCCCAGCATGCGGTCGATGGACTGATAGTGCCTGGTCAGCCAGGAGGCGGCGTTGCGCTGCTCGCTAAGGGGGGCGCCACACTCGGGCTGATACGTATTCAGATAGAAGTGGCTCAGGTAGTCGGTGCAGTGGGTCTCGACGAACAGCAGGTCCCACTCCTTGGCGCTGCTCAGGTACTTCGCGGCCTTGCCCAGCCACTGGTGCTGGTAGTCTTGCAGCTCGTAGAAGGTGCGCTCGTCGATCCACTGGTAGTGGAGCGCATCACGGGCCGGGTTGGTGAAGAACGGCCCGACGTTCTCATACAGCTCCTCGCCCAGCTCGTACGGCTGCGTCCAGCCGGAGACTGGCCAGATCTGCGTCGACAGTAGCTCGATCTGGGAGGCGTCGCTGGCGAGGTTCAGCAGCTTGAAGCGGACCGACCCCTTGGCCTCATCCCTGGGCTTGTCGAGGCCGAGTCCGGAGGCGCGGGCCTGAGCGGTCGTCGAGGCCTGGTTGTCGTGCCATTCCTTCATGGCGTACTTCTTCATCTGGCCGCGCTCGGCCTCGCGCTGGCGCAGCTTCTCCTCGTCCGGCCGGAGCTGGAACACGTCGATGACCCAGTCGCTCCACTGACCGTTGTGCATCGCCGCCACCGGCTGCATGGCGTCCTTGTCCTTGGCGATGATCATCTGGTCGTAGCCGCCGCGGCCCGACTTGACGATGGCGAAGTCGTAAACCTTCTCGGCGCCGCCGTGGAGGAAGAGGGATATCTGGCCCTCCATCGCCTCGCCCGCGGGCGCCAGGCCCTTCCAGTCCTTGGCCGGCTGCAGGTGGATGCGGTTGGTCATCGGCAGGGGCTCAAGGGAGTGCAGGCGCACGGGGCCCAGCTCATGCAGGTTTACTACGCCGGGGCCCGACCCCTCGATCT
>JAJZQK010000686.1 GCA_021847625.1 Chloroflexota bacterium | reverse complement strand
GGCGTATTCCGAGGCTCGCCGACTCCGCCAACGCGGCCCAGGCGGCCACGCTCACGGCGAGAATGGCGGGCTGAGCGTTTTTCGTTGCCCTGAGTTCCGCTTCCGGACCCTCAAAGCAGAGGCGGGTGAGGTCAAAGCCAAGGGTATCGTCGGCTTCGGCGAGGATACGCCGTGCGGCGGGAGAATGGTCCCACAGGTCCTTGCCCATGCCTACGTATTGGGACCCTTGGCCGGGAAAGACGGCGACGAAGCGATCAGGCATGGGACATTCTCCGATTCAGACAAGCGAGCTGGTCGAGGAGCACCTCAGCCTCGCACACCGTGGATTCGATGATCTCGGCCGCGGGCCTGATGTCACGAATCATCCCGGCGATCTGACCGGCCATCAGCGACCCGTTCTCGACGTCGCCTTCGATGAGGCCCCGGCGCAGAGCGCCGATGCCGAAGACCTCTATCTCCGCGGGGGCACAACCCTGTCGTTCCAACTCTTGGAAGCGGCGAGTAAACGCATTCTCGAGCGCTCTCGCCGGATGGCCCAGGGTATGGCCGCTCGTCACCGTGCACCGGTCCTTGGACCGCACGATGCGGGCCTTGTAGTTGGGATGCGCGATACATTCCGTGCAGCAGGCGAAGCGGGTGCCCATCTGGACTCCCTTGGCCCCCAGGGCTAGCGCCGCGACGAGCCCGCGGCCATCGGCACAGCCCCCGGCGGCGATTACCGGTATCTTCACCGCGTCGACGACCTGGGGAACGAGGACCATCGTCGTGAGGTCGCCGATGTGGCCCCCGGACTCCGTGCCCTCGGCGATGACCGCATCGGCCCCCGCTCGCTCCAGCCTACGGGCCAGGGCGACGGATGCCACGACCGGTACCACCCGAATGCCTTTCGCCTTGAACAGCGGTATTAGACCGGCCGGATTGCCTGCCCCGGTCATCACCGCGGACACCTCCTCCGAGAGGGCCACTTCGACCACCTCTCGGGCGAAGGGAGACATCAACATTATGTTGAGTCCAAAGGGCCGGTCCGTCATCTCACGAGTTCGACGGATCTCTCGTTGTACCCAATCGGGAGGGGCGTTACCCGCCGCCACGACGCCGAATCCCCCGGCGTTGGAAACGGCAGAGGCCAGCTCGGCCGTGGCGATCCAGGCCATCCCTCCTTGAACGATAGGATACTGAACACCAAGTAGGTCGCAGAGCGGTGTTGACAGCATACCGGCCCCCAGTCTGTTACGCTGCTATGATTTCGCCGTTTCGGTCTCGACTATCTTCATCCCGCGGTAGTTGCCACAGGCAGGGCACGCCCGGTGGGGCAGCTTGAGCTCGTGGCACTGGGGACAGGGGACCAGCCCCATCATCTTCAGGTGCAGGTGACTGCGGCGCTCGCCCTGACGGGCGCTGGCCGTCCTTCTTTTTGGTAGCGGTGGCAATTGAGTTAACTCCTCTCCTTGTCGTTATCTTCGTCCAGTAGCCGGCCAAGCGCTGCCAGTCGAGGGTCGACCGACTCGGCCTGGCAGTTGCACTGGGCAACGTTCAGGTCCTGCCCGCAGGTCGGGCACAGCCCTGCGCATTTCTCCCGACACAGCACTTGCAGGGGGAGCATCGTCAGCGCGTACTGCCGCACGGCCTCGATGATATCAAGAATGTGATGCTCGTCAATCGTGAACGACTCGTCTTCCGTGTCCACCGGCACAGCGGTGCCGGTAGTGATGTCGATGGACGGCCGGAACGTCTCGACGAACTCTATGTGCAACGGCTCCTCGACGGGCTGCAGGCACCGATTACAGGGTAGCTGAATGGTCGTATCGAGCTCAGCAGTCGCCAGAATGCCTTCGTTTAAGTGAACTAGACGCACCTTGCCGACGTATGGAGCCACGGCTGGGATCTCCGCCAGGATGTCGGCGTCTTCGTGAAACTCGTATTCCCGCGTGGCCCCGACAGGCTCCTTAAGGAGCTGCGCCACGTTGAACTGCATGCCTTCATCATTCCTTTCCAACTAGATAGTCCGCGGCAACGAAACGCTGCGCGCCAGATGTTGCCGCGGACATCGGCTAATTATAGGTGGTTGGAAGGAATAGTGTCAAGCCTCGGTCGCTCCAACGGCTAGCGAACGCCGGCGTCGGTCAAGCTGCCGGCCAGCATGTCCAGCCCCCGATGAACCATAACGGTGTGCTTGGCAAGCTCCTGGTCGAGCCGTGTGAGTACGTCGCGGGCGTAGGAGTTGGCGCCCTCCCGGACATCGGCCGCGTTGCGCTCGGCCTCTTCCTGGATGGCCTCTGCCTGTTGCCTGGCCTCCTGCAGCATCGCGTTGGCCCGCTCTTGTGCTTCCTGGATGATGAGCGCGGCCCTTCTCTCCGCGGCCTTGCCAACCTCTGTTTCCTGCATCATCAAAGTAGCATGCTCTTGCGCGGCCTTGGTAATCTTCTCGCTCTCCGCTCGCGCTTCCGCCACTAGCCGCTCGCGCTCCTGCGTTACCCGACGGGCCTGGCGCAACTCCTCTGGCAGCGAGACCCGCAGCTGATCGATAATGTCGAGGAACTCCTGCTCGTCGACTAGAGTGCGACTCGATAGCGGGACGCGCTTCCCCTGTGCCACCAGCGATTCAAGCCGATCGATTATGCTTAGCACGACGCTTGCGACCTCCTCCGCAGGGCTACGTCCACCCTCACCACAGACCAGACGCTCTGCCTGCACCGGATAACGTTATGCAGTCTCTAGGTACTGAGATGTCGTGGCACCGGCGGCGGCTCCTGCTCACGCACATAG
>JAJZQK010000685.1 GCA_021847625.1 Chloroflexota bacterium | reverse complement strand
CGCATTCTGGTCGACGGGCTAATGGAGCACGTCGCCCCGCCCACGGAGAAGGATTGGGCGTACATGAGGTCCATCCCGTTCGACGAAGAGAACCTCAAGGCCAAGTTCGGCATCACCCGCTTCAGCAAGGACCTCCACGGCCTCGACCTGCTCAAGAAGCACCTCTACGAGCCCACGTGCACCATCTGCGGCCTGGAGAGCGGCTACATCGGTGAGGGCACCAAGACCGTGCTGCCGGCCGAGGCCAGCGCGAAGGTCGATTTTCGCCTCGTGCCCGACCTGACGCCAGGGCTGGTCGAGCGCGTCCTGCGCGAGCACCTGGACCGGCGGGGGTTCGCCGACGTGGAGATCATCCCCTCGGCGGGGATGATGCCCGCCAAGTCCCCTCTCGATGCACCGATCGTGGAGAAGGCGGTGGAAACGGCCCGCGAGGTATACGGTGTCGAGCCTATCGTCTATCCTTTGATGGCAGGCAGCGGGCCGATGTACGGTTTATGCCAGGGGTTGGGCCTGCCGGCCGTGGCGGCGGGCGTCGCCAACACGAGGTCGAACGAGCACGCCCCGGACGAAAACATCCGCCTCGCCGACTACTTCCGGGGCCTCAAGTTCGTGGGCCACCTCATCTCCGCCCTGGGCGCGGACGGGGACGAGAAGTCGTAGCGTTGCTGCCTGTGCCATTGTCATCCCCGCGAAAGCGGGGATCCATTTCGCTATTCGCAGAGACGACCGGGCGGCGACCCTCACCCTGACCCTCTCCCTGGAAGGGAGAGGGAACACAAGCGCTCGTCCGCCCCTACGGTTGGTTGGTGGCCTATTTGCAGAGGAGAGATAGAGACCGGCTACCTAGGCCGGCAGGCCGTGCCGCTGGCGCAGCACCAGGCCCAGGCCATTGGCGGCTAGGAACGGCAGCGCGTAGATGGCGACCCCTGCCAACAACGCCAGCTCGACGCTGTGCAGAACGCCGAGCGCGGCAATGAACGGCCCGAGGATCACATACAGAAGCAGGCTTGCCGACGCCTGCAGCCACGGCGCGGACACATCCATCGTGAACACGTTCAGCCACATCGCCGGCACCGCCCCCCAGATGCACTGGGCGCCAACGGCCCCCTGAACGAGGCTGCCGAGCAATAGGCGCCGCCACGACACCGCGCCGTCCCCGTCCCAGGGGGTATAGGAGACGATCCACTGCCAGCCCACAAACCCCACGAAGAGGAGCCAAGCCAGGGCCAGCGTGCCGAAAAGGGTCGCGGCCAGCGGCGTCAGGTAGAAGCTACCCATGAGAGACTCCTTTCGTCGTTAATGCGGGAAAACACCCTGTGATACAACAATCCGCTTAGAACGACACGGTGGCAACTGGGTAGTAACCAAGCTGTAGCGCGGGGCACTCCCCGCTCTCGCATTACGGCGTTTCGCCGAAGACCTCTTGGATCAGCTTGCCAATCTCGGCCTGCTTGGGTAGCAGCGCCCCGTTGATTGGCTCGTTCCAGAGGACCATGTTGTACTCGATGGATCGGGTAGAGATGTCGTCCGGATTGATCTCGCGGGCCACGTTGGCCAGGCGGGGCATCTGGTCCAGCGGCATGTCAGTGTCGAAGGAGTCGCGCATCAAGCCCAACAGTTGGGGCAGCTTCGTCACCACGTCCAGGCTCATCGCCTTGTCGAAGACGGCCATCAGCACCTGCCGCTGGCGTTCCTGGCGACCGAAGTCGTCGTCGACGTTGCGCGTGCGGGCGTACTGGAGGGCGGTCTTGCCGTCGAAGTGATGCTGGCCGACGGTGAAATGAATCGTCGTCACGCCGGTGTCGTTCTCCAGCGGGTACGCGGTGTCCAGGATGTCCTTGCCGACGTGCACGTCGATGCCGCCCAGGAGGTCGATCGCCTTCTCGAAGCCCTTGAAGTCGATGCGCATGTAGTAGTCGATCGGAATGCCCAGGTTGTACTCGACCGTCCACTTGGCGAGGGCCGGGCCGCCGTCGGCGTTCTTGCCGTCGGGGTAGTGCCAGTACTGGCCGAAGAAGTGAGCGGCCGTGATCTTGTTGTAGACGACCTCGTCGGCGTTCTCGTCCTTGGGGATGGCCACCCAGAGGTCGCGGGGGATGGAGAAGAGGGCCGCCGTCTTGTCCTGGGTATCGATCGTGGCCACCAGCATCGTGTCGGAGCGGCTGGGCCCGCCTGCCTCGGCCGGCCTCTCGTCGAGGCCGAGGAGGAGGACGTTCACCCGCCGACCAGTACGTTCGATGGTGGGTCGGGCGGTCGGCTGGGGCGCCGGGCCGATGGGCGTGCCGTCGGGCCTTGCCGCCAGCACGGCCGGCGAGGCCGTCGGCGAGGAGGGCACCTGGGCGAGGTCGCCGCTCTTGCCGGCCCCGCTTTGCAGCGCGAGAAGCTCGCTGGCCGTGCTGACGAAGATGTAGCCAAACCAGAGTCCGCCGGCTACGAACAGGACAAGACCGGCGACGAGGGCGCGGAGCCGCCAGTCATGGCCACTGACACGCCTAGACGATGAGCGAAAAAGCATGATTTGTCTCCCTGCGATTGCGGATTGTCGACTGGGTGGATTGCCAGCCCAAGCACCTCCCGCCGAGACTCCACCGGCGACAGGAATCCCTACCTATAGACGCTTGATAGCCCCAAAAGGTTTCACCCGAAGGTAGTGTTTATCATATCTGCCGCCAAGCGTCCAGCTACGTTGTACATTCGTGTCATTGCTCAGGGATAATGTCCGGGTTTACTGCTCAGGGAAAATGTCCGCATACTACGGGTATGAGGA
>JAJZQK010000684.1 GCA_021847625.1 Chloroflexota bacterium | reverse complement strand
CGCGCTTATGTCAAACGGGCGCAGGAAACACAACACGTTGTGCTCCGCGCCCGTCTTCACCACTACATATTGGAGCCGACGATGGGACTCGAACCCGCAACCGGCGGTTTACAAAACCGCTGCTCTGCCAATTGAGCTACGTCGGCACGCGCACCCTGCCGGATCCATTGGCCCGGCCACCCACTATTCGATTCTATCAGAGCGCCCTGCCCCTCACAAGCCGACTACACACTGCAGCAGGCAAGCCCACAACACCAGTAATCCCACGCCGAAGAGTATCCACCAGAAGCGTCGGTTCAGCCGGCTGAGATTTCCCTCGTAGTACACCACTATCCGCTCGATCCGGTCCACCCTCTGCCGAACCCTCGGATCTCCCCCAGCCTCTACTTCCAGCGAGTCACTCTCAAGCAGCTGTCGACACTCAACCTGAGCGAACTCAAGCTCCTGCAGCCCGCCATCGTCCATGCACACCTTGGCCGACTGCATCGCGGCGCATTCCAGCCGCTCGAGTCGCTGCCGGATCGTTAACCCCGGCGCGTCAAAATCAAAACGCGACCGCCAATCCCTGACAATTCCCATCCACAGATCGACACACCCTTGTGCCAAACGCATAGTTGCCCTCCGGTAGCCACAAAGGGGCTTCATGGCCAATCACCATCAACGGGCAAAGCGGGGTGACCACCATCAGCCACCCCACTGGGGTCACTTTTCTGTCATTTTTCGGATGATCGTGTCAGCGAATTGCGATGTACCCACGGCCGTCGGGTCATCTGGAGTGGGCTTCATGTCGTAGGTCACGTCCTTCCCCGCGGCCACGATGGCGGCGAAAGCTCGCTCCAACCGATCGGCCGCGTCCTTCTCACCGAGATGCCGGAGCATCAGCATTCCGGAGAGTATGGTGGCCGATGGGTTCACCTTGTTCAAACCGGCGTACTTGGGTGCGCTCCCATGCGTCGGCTCGAATATCGCCACGTCCCCCTCTCCGAAGTTCCCGCCAGGTGCCACGCCTAGACCCCCAACCAGCCCCGCGCAGAGGTCCGACAGTATGTCCCCGTATAGGTTCGGCAGCACCAGCACGTCGTACAGCTCCGGCTTCTGCACCAACTGCATGCACATGTTGTCGACTATCCGATCGTCGAACTCGATATCCGGATACTCCTTGGCCACCTCAGAGGCGACCTGCAAGAACAGGCCGTCGCTGAACTTCAGGATGTTCGCCTTATGCACAGCGGTGACCTTACGCCGGTGATGGGCCCGGGCGTAATCAAATGCCCACTTCACTATCCGTCGCGTCCCAGACACTGAGATCGATTTGATGCTGATGCCAGAGTCCTCCGCGATCTTGCCGGCGCCCATCTCCTCCGCTAGCGAGATCACCTTCTGCGCGCCCTCGGAGCCTTTCTGGAACTCCACCCCGGCGTACAGGTCCTCCATGTTCTCCCGCACCACCACCAGGTCCACATTGTCGTACCGGCTGCGGACCCCCTTGTAGCTCTTGCACGGCCTCAGGCAGGCATAAAGACCCAGGCTCTTCCGCAGCGCAACATTGACGCTCCGGAACCCCTTGCCGATAGGGGTTGTTATCGGCCCCTTCAGCGCTACCTTGTTCCGCTTGATCGACTCAATGACCTGGTCGGGCAGGGGCGTTCCGTACTTCTCAAGCACGTCGATCCCCGCCTCCTGCAGATCCCAGTCAAACTGGACCCCGGTCGCCTCCAGTACGCGTCTGGTCGCCTAGACAATCTCAGGCCCGGTCCCGTCGCCCGGAATCAAGGTCACTCGGTGCGCTGCCATGCTCGGTTTCCTCCCATTTCCCTGCGTGCGTGCCGGCCCATACCCTTGGGCCTCGTCCCCCGCCCTCCACCTGAAGGCGGTATCGTACCTGACCCCACCTTCCCTCAATGCCCTCGGAAGGCGGAGCCGCTCCTCGACCCTGTGGAGCCCCTCCAGTATACCCCCCGAAAAGAATCACAACAAGAAAAAGAAGCTCCTCCCGGGTGGGCAGAACCGGGAGGAGCTTTCAGGGATTTCTTTAGATTGTTCTCGCCGGCCGAGTCCCAGCCCTGCCGGCACGCGCCATGGCGGGCTCCCAGTCCTCCTTGCGCCGCCGCATCACCACCTCACCCTCACGACCCGTCTTGAACTGCGCCACTATGGACTGCAGCTCCTCGGCCATCGCCGAGAGGTTCTGCGCCTGCGCCACCATCTCCTCAACCTGGCTGCTCATCTCCTCCGTCGAGGCGCTCACCTCCTCCGCCGAGGCGCTCGTTTCCTCGCTTACCGCCGCGATCCTCTCGATGGCCCCCATCACCTGCTGGCTGGAGGCCGCCATCTCCTCCGCGGCTGCCGTCGACTCCTCCACCACCGCCGATACCGCACCCATCTGGTCGATCACCTCCTTGGACGCAGAGTCCATCTGCTGCACCGCAGAGACGATCCGGCCCACCTGATCCGCCGACTCCTGGGCGCCGGCGAGGATGTCCCTCAGCGCTTCTCCTGCCTCCTCCGCCAGCCCAAGCCCCAGTTCGACCTCCCTGTTCCCCTGCTCCATGGCAGACACGGCCTCATTGGTTCCCCTCTGCACCTGACCGATCAAGTCGGCTATCTGCTTGGTCTCGCGAGATGAACGCTCCGCCAGTTTTCGCACCTCGTCCGCCACTACCGCGAAGCCCTTGCCATGCTCGCCTGCCCTCGCCGCCTCGATGGCGGCGTTCAGGGCCAGCAGGTTGGTCTGCTCCGCGATGTCGTCGATGGCCTCCACGATGGAACCA
>JAJZQK010000683.1 GCA_021847625.1 Chloroflexota bacterium | reverse complement strand
TCCAGGCAGCCATCGGCGGATTTCCTGGATGCCCGCTTGCGCGGGCATGACGATCTCTGGGGAGTCCGCCTTCACTAGACTGTCACTCTGTCGGCGAACCATCCCGCCCATGGAGGGCGGGGACCGGTGGGGCAACGGCGGGTCCGGCGCTACGCGATGAGGGCCTAGCGGAATGCGTAATGATCGTTTAACATACGCTTAATGCCCACGTAGTGCTGCCCGACTACGATACCATTGGCCAGCGTGGCGGGATGTGGCAAGAGGAAATCTTGTTTTCTAACTATCGAGAGGGGTATGAAGATGAGAGCCGTAACGCGGATTGCAGTGTTTGTGGTGGTCGGTTTGCTGCTGGGGGTGGCGCTGACGGTCGGTTATTTCCAGTCGCCGTTGGGCGTGGCAGCCCAAGCGGGCGTAGGGGCGACGGCTACCGCCGCGCCGCCTAGCGCTTCCTCGGCGCCTTCGACGGCACGGACGGTGCCCGTCCAGCAGCTCTTCAACGAGGACATAATCGCCGGCGTTTACGAGCGCGTGAGCCCCTCCGTGGTGAACATCACGAGCAGCGTCAACTCGCGCTCCACCATCCAGGACAACCAGCGGATTCCCTACGGCACGGGCTCCGGGTTCATAGTCGACAACCAAGGCCACATCCTCACCAACAACCACGTCGTGGCCGAGGCCGACGGGCTGAGCGTGACATTCGCGGACGGGACGACGGTTAGTGCGAAGGTGCTGGGCCGCGACCCTGCCAGCGACCTAGCCGTGATCCAAGCGGACTTGCCAGAGGGTGCGCTGCAGAGCGGCAAGATCGCGATTGCCTCCCTCGGGGATTCTGACCGGGTGCGCGTTGGGCAGCTGGCGATTGCCATCGGCAACCCCTTTGGCTACGACCGCACGGCGACGGTGGGAATCATCAGCGGCCTGGGGCGGGATTTCCCCGCCGAGAACAACAGAGCGATCCGGGGCGGAATACAGACGGATGCCGCCATCAACCCCGGCAACTCCGGCGGTCCGCTCCTCAACTCGGCGGGCGAGGTCATCGGCATCAACTCGGCGATTGAGAGCCCCGTCCAAGGGTCGGTGGGCATCGGCTTCGCGGTGCCCGTGAATACGGCGAAGCGGTATCTCAACACACTGATTGCCGGCGGTGACGTGCAGCACCCGTGGCTCGGCATCCGGGGCACGCCGGTCACGCAGACTATGGTCGAGCAGCTCGGCCTGTCGGTCAAGAAGGGCATCTACACGGTTGAGGTCACGAGCGACAGTCCGGCCGCAAAGGCGGGCTTGCGGGGGGCCGTAGCCTCCGGGCAAACGGTGCCCAGCAACCTCCCCGCGGGAGGCGACGTGATCGTCGCCGTCGATGGCCAAGAGGTTACCGACGTTACTCAGCTGGCATCGTACCTGGATCTGCGGAAGGGCGTGGGCGACACGGTGGAACTCAAGGTTAACCGGGGCGGCCAGGAACTCACTCTGCAGGTAACGCTAGCGGCCTGGCCCGACAACCCGCAATAAAGCCGAGCTGGTGGCGTTGCGGCTGTAGACACGCCAAGAAAGAAGATAAAAGAAGATAGAGGAGGGTGGGAGCTGGACCAGCTCCCACCCTCTTGAGTCTGCCACCGGAAGGACGAAGAATCACGTCTTCCAGGTGCTATTTGCCCCCCGACCGCTTTCCTCGCTCGATCAACTGCGCCACTTTGGGGCCGCCCTTCTCGCCACCCTTGCGACCGATCTCCTCGAAGTGCTCGTGGCCGTACTTCTTGGACACCGTCCTGCCGCCCTTGCGACCGATCTCTTCGTAGAACCCGTGACCGTACTTGCCGGCAGTTGTTTCGCCGCCCTTGCGGCCTGCCTGCTCGACGGTCATACCGCCCTTGCCATCAGCCATCGATCCAGTTCCTCCTTGTCTTCCGTAGGTGGCATCCGGTACCGCGTTGACACCTGCAAGTCATATGCCAGGCTTGTGTGCCCCAATTGAGTGCTGCCCCAGAGTCCAGCTCGCAGCCTGATCGTCCGTCGTTGACGGAGCACAGTCCTCCTGCTAGACTCGCCTCACCCAGGCAACCGAGGCCAAGGGCCGGCGCAGATGTGGCGCCATCGCCTGCCCGGCCACGAGATAGGCCGCCGCGAGGGCTTCACTGCCCTCGGACCCTGTTCGGGGAGAGGCGGAAGGACCAGCCGATGCCTCCGGTTGGCCCTTGTCCCAGGTGTCTCTCAGTCCTTGTCAATCGCACCCCGCTGTGCTACACTCGGGCCGGCGTTCGAACGGGAAGTCAGCAGACACCAGAGGTTGCACATATGAGGGTTTTGTTCGTTTTTCCGGATTTCGGTCTTGTTAGGAACCGCCAGGGTCAGATGGTTCTGGAAAATGGGGGCTGGTACTGGGAGGCGATAGGCTCCCTCGCCGCTGTCCTTGCCGAGCGGGGGCACCAAGTCAGTCTGTACCATCTGACTGGTCCGGTTGAGCAGGAGCCCTTCCTGGCGCACCTGCGCCAGGAGGCCCCGGACCTGGTGGCCTTCTCCATACGCACCCAGGTCTTCCGCCCCGCGGAGAGTTACGCGCAGTGGGCGTCCCAGGCCGGCTACCTGACTATTGCCGGCGGTTATCACCCGACGCTCAATCCCGAAGAGACCCTCAACTCGCCGGGCATCGATATGATCTGCATCGGTGAAGGCGAGATTCCCCTGGCGACGCTCTGCGACCGGCTGGAAGAGGGCCGCGACTACGCCGACACCCCCGGTATCTGGGCCAAGCGGGAAGGCGAGGTCGTAGATCGGAA
>JAJZQK010000682.1 GCA_021847625.1 Chloroflexota bacterium | reverse complement strand
CGGCCGCTAGAGCAGCTCGGACAGGGTCCGGGCGACGACGGTGCGCGGCAGGATGACCGGCGCGGCTGCGATCTCGGCCGCCCTGGCCTTCATCGCCTTCGTGAAGCCGATGCAATCGAGCACGACCAGGTCGGCCCGCCATTCCCGGAGAACGCCCGCGGCCCGCTCGAGCTCGGAAATATCGCCGTAGGGCGAGCCTTCCTCGACGTGGACCTGCCCGGCGACGTCCTGCCAGCGCGTGTAGCCCTGCTCTACCTGCTCGCGGGCGGGCACCACGACCCCCAGGCGCCTGCCGGCCGCGAGCGCGGCCACGAAGTGATGAAGCACCAACTGCGGCTTGACCAGCAGGCGCGGGCAGTTGAACGGTGGGAACTCGCCCGTGCAGAGCAGCGCCACCACCTCGACGCCCGCCTCCGTCACGCGATCGATCTGGGCCTGCATCCGCGGCAAGATGTGGTGCTCGGCGACGTGCACCGTCGTGCCGTCCCGCAGCTTGGTCACTAACACGTAGTCCCCCGGCTGTGGCGCCAGCTCGGCCACCTGCGAGTTGGTGAGACCGTCCAGCGCGCCACCCTGGACCAGCTCGACGTCCGGCCCCAGAATCTCCAGCATCTCAGGCACGACGTCGGTTCGGGGCGATTGCCCGATGGTGATGGCGCCGATGCGGCGACTCTTCGCACCCATTGTCGTTCCTCCCAAGGACGTTATTCGTCCCCAAAGATGGCACCCGCCGGGGGCGACGGCAGTCCGGCGGACAGACCTCAGGACCGCCTTGGCTTATCGCGTGCCGACGGGCATCGCTTACTGGCTACGCCGACCCCGCGATGGTGCGTCGCTCAGACGCGCTCGCGGCCCATCGTCTGGAGGTGGGCCATGCTGCCGTACAGCCCTTCCAGCCGGGCGTACTCCGCCTCGTCGTGGAAACTGCATTTGCCCGCCCCGTAGGCCTTGGCCACCTCCGCGCAGAACCGCACGGCGCTCTCCACGTCCTCCAGATGGGTGGCGCCGGTGGCGCAGCCCGGCACCGGCACCTCGGCGGTGATCGCCACCCCGACCACCGGCGCTTTCGTCGCCGTGCAGGGCTGGAGGATGCTGTTGACGTGGAAGACGCCGTTGCCGTAGGGCGTGATGTCCTGAGTGGTGATGGCGAAGACGGCCGGCAGCTTGCCGGTGACGATCTGCATGAGCTCCAGCAAGTCCTCGCTGACGCGCAGGATATAGCCCTGCTTCACGGTGGGGGATATGGCGAAGCCGCGGAGGTTGATGATGCGGTTCCCCTTAGTCGTGTCGACGGAGAGCACCGCGTCCATCCGCTCGTCTACCTCGTGGCGGTTCATCTGCGCCATGTCCACCGGGGAGCCCATGAAGGGCACCGGCTCGTGCGGCTGCGTCGGCGCGTTAGGGCAGATGTGGGTGGCGACGATCACGTCGCCGGGCAGCGTGTCGCCGCGCTGCCGCATCGCCCCCAGGTTCATCGCAAACGACACGGCCGTGAGGGCGCCGTCGCCGTCAGAGACAAAGCCGATCCGTTCCGGTCGCGCCCCCAGGCCGCCTAGCCGGCCGATGACCCCCAAGGTGGGGGCCTCCCCGCCGCTCGCCTTGCCCTGGGCGCCGGGGATCACGGCCTTTAGGAAGTCCGTGTGGCCCTGCGGCCCCTCGATGCGGGTAACCTGAACGTCGCCGATCCCTAGGTCGTGCAGGGCATCGGCAACCTGCTGGCCGTCGACGTGGGCGCTATCCAGAAGTTCGAAGGCGTCAATAACCTGTCGCCAGGCCATTCTCTTTTACCTCCCCATACGTTTCTTCTTCGCTCGGGCCTAGGCAGACTCAACCGAAGACATACTTGACGACGGCCTTGCCCGTCGCCTCTTCGATGGCCCGCGCCAGGTCGGGGTCGCGCATGCCCGCGCCGAGGATGAGGCGCTCGCGGGGGGCCCGGACGACGGCGATTTGCTCGCCTACAACTACCTGGGCCGACGATACCGGCAGGCCGGTGGCTAGGTCGAAGGTGGCCATGAGGTCGGGGAAAGTGCCGACCCTCGTGGCGGGCTGCGCCCCTTCGGCAACCTCCAGGCTCACGTACTCGTTCCAGAAGGCGAGCTCCACCCGCTGTTGGCCGGCGGTCTTCACGACGACCGTGCCCACGTCGAATCCGCCTTTGGTCTCCAGCTGGACGTCGGTTATCTCGCCGCGAGCCACGATTTCGGCGTGCAGCTCTTCGCAGACGGCCTCGATCATCGCCAGCGGGCCCGCGCCTTGCTTGGCGCGCATGGCTCGGCCGATGGCGATGGCCTGCTTGACGGCGCCTGGCGCGGCGTTGTCCCTGGCGTAGGCCGCGGTCACGGGGTTCCTGGCAACGGCCACCATGCCACCGGCTTGGACGGCGGCCTGGCGGACGAGGGCGGCCGTCTTGTCCAGGGCGCCCCGGACGAATATTTCGACGTAGCGGCCCGTCTCCGGGTTCCCGCCCACGGCCGTCTGGGTGGCTACGTACCCGGCGTTCTTGTGCAGGCCGAGTGAGCCCATCACCCCGGTGGGGTGGGCCCGCCCGTTGCAGGGCGCGTCGACGACGGGCACGCCCAGCGCCGCCGACTGAAGCCAGCCGTTGACGGTGGCCAGGCCGCCGGATTCATTGGTGATGAGGCCCTCAACCTTCGCGTCGCCGTACTTGGCCAGCAGTGCGACGGCCTTGATGTAGTACGTGGGGAGGGCATAAGCCTCTTTAGCGGCCGGAGCGCCAACCGCGGAAGCGGTCACAAGTATCACCTCCGGGG